>JAAXXA010000925.1 GCA_013334735.1 Bacteroidota bacterium | reverse complement strand
GGTATAGAGAATAAGGGTATATGGTATAAATGATCTTCCTTATGCCTTTATACCGAATACCACTATACCTTATTTGTATTCATAAAATGCGGAAATTTATCCCATTTTTAATATATACAGAAAAAAGTACGAATATAATAATAATATACTATTTGCATCCAAAACTTTTTTATAAAGAATTTGTGTATTAGAATTAATTCATTTAGGTTTGCAATATGAAGTTAAATAATGAATCTGCCTTAAAAGTAGCAGAATTTTTATTGCAAATAAAAGCAATAAAATTAGATATTACTAATTCTTTTACATGGGAATCAGGGTGGAATGCCCCTATATATTGCGAAATTAGAAAAATTTTATCTTATCCTATAATACGTACGTATATTCGTCAGGAGTTTGTTCGTTCTATTAATGATGAATTTGGCGTTCCTGATGTAATAGCAGGCGCTTCCACTGGATCTATTGCTCACGCGGCGCTTGTTGCTCAGGATATGGGATTACCATTCGTTTATGTAAGCAAAACAGAAAAAGACAACGGGATGGAAAATATTATTAAAGGTGTTATAGAATCAGGGCAATCTGTTGTGATCATTGAAGATCTTATTTCAACCGGAGGCACTAGTCTTAAAGCAGTTGATGCATTGCGCAATGCTAAATGCGTAGTCAAAGGTATGACAGCAATTTTTTCTTATGGTTTTCAAGTTGCAGAAGATACTTTTAAAAAAGCAAAATGTCCTGTAATTACACTTTCTAATTACGAATTTCTCATACAACAAGCTGCAAGCACAGGATTCGTTGAAGAAAAAGATATTATTTCTTTGGCGGAATGGCGTAAAAATCCTCAAAATTGGATGAAATAATCAAATTAAAAATTCATAACTCTTAACTCATAACTCCCAACTCATAACTCCAATGACTTCAATAGAAAGCGATATTGTTGAAATAAATAATTCTTCCGAGAAATTATTTAATTTTTTGAGCAACCTCAACAATTTGAAAAATTTAATGCCCGAACAGGTAATAAATTGGTTGTCTTCGGAAGATAGTTGTTCTTTTACAATAAAAGGTATGACGGACCTAACAATGCGTATTGATAAAAAAATACCATACACTAAAATAATTGTTACATCAGGCGAAAAAACTCCTTTTAATTTTGTCCTTATATTTAATTTTGAGGAATCAAAGAAAAATTGCACTAATACTCAGATTATTTTCAATGCTGAACTAAATGCTATGCTTGAAATGCTTGCGAAAAAACCTTTACATAATTTTATTAATATGTTGGTTGCAAAGCTTGGGGAAATAGGGGAGGCGCTTTAATCATATTTTGTAAATTTTTGAACAAATAGTCGGTAATCAGTAATCGGAAGTCTTACTGAATAATGATTAGCAGTGGTGAACTATTTTTTTTACTGATTATGCGAATCAAGGGTTGAAATTAAAAATTATAAATATCATATTATCAAGTATATTGAGCGAAGTCGCTTTTAAAATCACCCTTCGACTACGCTCAG
>JAAXXA010000004.1 GCA_013334735.1 Bacteroidota bacterium | reverse complement strand
ATAGCTTTTCTTTTCAGATAAAAGCAATTTTCTGATTAATGTAGCATTGAACAATATACCTGAATCAGCTTCTTGTCTAACGACTTCAGTAAGTTCAAAAGATCTTAATTTAAATCCATAAGATGCTTGTAAAAAATCTATATCAAGTGCAGGACTTATATTCATCCCCACAGGCGGCAATTGAGCAGTGTCGCCGATAAGAATTAACCTGCAATTGTTTCCATTATAAATATATTCTATAAGATCGTTCAGCAACGATCTGCCCGAAAATTTATTTTCTTCTATGTTTGAAGCAACAGATATCATTGAGGCTTCATCCACGACAAAAAGTGTGTTTTTATGAAGATTCGGAAACAGGTCAATTTTTACATTACCATCAGTATCTGAATTAAGTTTATAAATTTTTTTATGAATTGTAAACGCAGGACTTTCGCTATATTTAGACAATACTTTAGCTGAACGGCCTGTAGGAGCAAGAAGAACTGTTCCATGGTTATATTCTTCAAGAACTTTTACAATAGCTTTAACTATTGAAGTTTTTCCTGTGCCCGCGTATCCTTTAATAACTAATAGGTTTCGATCTTCCTGGTCGAGAAGAAATTCAGCAATTATTGATATAAGTGAATACTGACCGGCTGTAGGTTCATATTGAAATCGTTCAGCAATTAACTTTTTAAGTTGATTGATTGTCATTATTTAATTGATATTAAGCAAAATTAATGAATTTTAAATAACTACCAAGTTAAACAGATTTTAGACTCTCTGTTTTTTATGAAAATCTTGTATAAACGGCTGCTATATAGAATCTATCTGGTAATATAATCGAATTTGGAAACAAAGATTAATACCGGTACTCAATTGTAATTGGCCAAAAAATGTTGAACTAAACATATTACAGATTGGCATTAACCATTCTATAAGGAAAAACACATCGCTTTTTAAAAGCAACATGCATATTTAAAGAATGTTACAAAATACATGTATAAGGTAGAATAATTATTTATGGTTTATAATTTTTATCACTATTGTCCGACAAAAATTAACCTAAATGCCTATGACTATTGATTTTACTGATATTTTGCAACAGGTCGCCCCGATGGGGTTATTATTTGATTAAACAACATATTTTTTATAAACAGATTGTCCCTCCGGGACAAATACTTTCACAACTCCTAAGGAGTTAACTGTTTATAAAATCAACATTATAGACATATTTATTAGCTCCATAGGAGCGTCCTGAATTAGTCGGTCAACAATGAATTTTTATATCTGCTTAATCCTTAAATAATATATTTTTTGTTTATACTAAATAATATTATATTTGCAGTATAATATTGATTAATCATCACAATATAACCAATCAATATATTTTAAAAATGAAAACAATGAAATTATTAAAAGTTACATATATTGCAATAGTTTTCAATGTAGCCCTATTCATAGGGAGTGTTAATGCTCAAACTACACCAACAATTCTTATTAATGGTATTGCTGCTATGGCTAATAATATTTCCATATCTCCTTTTTGGCTAAATGCAGGACAAACGCTTGCAATTGGAAACAAAGTAAATGCTATTTCTGTTTTGCAATACAATATTGCCCCTGCAATAGGAGGTGGTAATTCATTACAATTTGAAAGCGCTTTTTTAGTAACATCATTGCAAACAGTTCCTAACGGTAAAGTCTGGAAAATTGAAGCTGTAGCTTTAGACCCTACAGCAAGTACTATTATGCAGGGAATACAAGGTATTACTGGCGCAACAGGAGTAACCGGAAGTAATGGAATAACAGGCGATACAGGTGCAGCCTCAATAGTTGCTGGACCAACAGGCGCAATAGGTTCCACGGGGGCTACTGGCTCCACTGGAATTACAGGAGCGACAGGAACAATTGGATGCACGGGTACAAATTACTTATTAAAATCCGATGGGACAAACGCTGTATGTAGTCGGATAATTGATAACGCAACCAGTATAGGAATTAACAATGTAAGCCCTGATGCATCTGCAATTCTTGATGTTAGCGGTACTACAGGCGGGGTACTCATTAACAGGATGACAGAAACACAGCGAAACGATATTTCAAGCCCTGCTTTGGGATTATTGATTTTTAACACAACCACAAACTGCTTGAATATGTGGACTGGAGCAAGCTGGAAACAGTCTTGTTTCGATTGTGATTTCAATGCGCCGATATCAGGAAATAATGGTCCTATTTGTCAGGGTTCTACCTTAAATTTAACAGCAACAACTATTCTTGACGCTACTTATCAATGGTCCGGTCCCAATGGTTTTACATCTACACAACAAAATCCAAGCATTTCAAATGCAACTGCGTCTGCAAGCGGTTCTTATTCTGTAACTGCTACTAAAAATGGTTGTACTTCCACACCACAAAGTACAGTAGCAACAGTTAATGCTACACCTGCAACGCCAACTGCTGGAAATGACGGACCGGTATGTGTGGGAAGTATTTTAAATTTAACAGCTTCTTCTATTTCAGGCGTAACTTTTAGTTGGACTGGTCCCAATGCATATTCAGCAAGTGTTCAAAATCCAATCATTACAAGTGCGGCATTAACACATACAGGAACATATAACGTAACGGCAACTGTAAATGGTTGCGTTTCTGCAGCCGGAACAACAAGTGTTACAGTTAATTCAATAAATGCAATGGGCGGAACAATAACCTATACTGATGCTTCAGGTATAAATCCAAGATCATCACCATCATATACCGGTGGATATACCATTCATACTTTTACTACTTCCGGTACTTTTACTCCAACGTGTAGCGGAAATGTCGAAGTACTTTTAGTCGCTGGCGGAGGAGGTGCAGGTGCAGACGTAGGAGGAGGAGGAGGTGGTGGTGGATTGATTTACAACTCTTCAATTGCTGTTAATGCGCAGGCATATTCTGTAACTGTTGGCGCAGGTGGTGCAGGTGGTGTTGCAACTGCTGGCAGTAACGGAGAAAACTCTGTTTTTCAAACTCTAACAGCTTTTGGAGGTGGTGGTGGCGGCAATTACAATGGTGGAGCAGGTCTTTCTGGAGGCAGTGGTGGTGGTGGTGCCGGTGGTTCTGCTTCCAGTGGTACTGGCGGGACTGCTACAAACGGACAAGGTAATGCAGGGGGTAACGGTTTAGTAGGAAGTTACGGTGGTGGCTCCGGAGGGGGAGCAGGTGGTACCGGTTTAACAGCTACAGATGGTAATGGTCGTACCGGCGGTATTGGGCTGCAATACTCTATTTCAGGTGTTGCAACATATTATGCTGGTGGCGGTGGTGCTGGTGGTAGTGCTAGCGCTGGAACCGGTGGTAATGGAGGTGGTGGAACAGGTACTATAAGAGGTGGCGTTATCGGAGTATCAGGTTCTCCCAATACAGGCGGTGGTGGTGGTGGACCAGGTGGTAGTCAAGGTGGTGGTTCTGGAGGTTCCGGTATAGTAATCATCAAATATCACAACTAAAGCAATAGCGATAATTCTATCATAAAATACTCTTATAAAATGAAATCATTTTACTACCTTTTCATTAAACTTTATTGAAAAGATATATTTGTTTTAACAACATAAAGTTTTTGTTTATCTAAATAATCATTATATTTGCAGTTAAATAATATTTTATAAACATAATCAAAAAAAATGTTTTTAAAAATAATTTAACAATTATGACAACTAAAAAAATATTTCTATTCGCAAGAAACATAGTAATCATTTTATTTACTTTTCAATGTTCACTATTAACTTTTCAATGTTTTTCTCAGGGAATAGCCATTAACACCACCGGCGCCGAAGCTGATAATTCGGCAATGCTTGATATAAACAGTACAAACCAAGGAGCTCTAATCCCTCGTATGACTATGTTACAGCGGGATAACCTGATGGGCTCTGATGGTATAGCTGGCCACGCACCTGCAACAGCTTGCTTAATTTATCAAACTGACAACACCCCGGGCTATTACTACTGGAATGGTTCGGCATGGGTACAGGCACTAGGACCTATAGGAACAACCGGTGCTACAGGAGTTACAGGAGCAACAGGAGCAGATGGTGCGCTGAATGCTTGGGGTATTACAGGAAATACAGGAACAAATTCAGGAAATAATTTTCTCGGTACCACCGATAATGCTTCTCTTGTATTTCTTACAAATAACGTCAAAAGAATGATTATTGATTCTTTGAGTAATGTCGGTATCGGGACAACGGCGCCAGGTGCTAAATTAGATATTTCTGACGGTACGAATAACCTACTGTTTAATCCAAGCCAAGTAGCGGGAGGCGATATTAAAGTTGGTTCTTCCATAAGCCCTGCCGGAACAAATAAGAATTTGAATATCACTACCAATGGTTCAGGGACGGTCGGATCTACAGTTTTGGGCACAGCCTATAGCGGCAGTGCATGGCGTTCAATGTGGGAATTTGCAAATGTTTCCAGTGGAGAACCGGAATTGTCATTAGTAAAAAGCGGCGGCAATGTCGGTGTCGGGATGACAGGCACTATAGCTAAGCTTGACATTCAAACTACAATGCAAAACCAAAATCCATTTCGAGTTTACAACACATACAATACAACGCTTGCCGAACGTACTTATTCATCATCTGATGGTGCCGGCTTAATTTTAAACTCATACCAGTCCTCCGGTGGACCTGACTACACAAAAACTTCGGATATTATTGCCGGTACTGATATTGCATCTCAAATCCGTTTTTTTACTGCTGCATCAGGCGGCTCTCTTGTGGAAAGAGTTCGGATTGATAAGAATGGCAACGTCGGCATCGGAACGACGAGTCCGAAACAAAAACTCTCTGTTAATGGCGATATGCAGTTATCCGGTACGCTTATAAATGCATCAAGTTTGCCCACAAAATATCAAGGCACAATAGGTGTTTATTCTGGAAATATGGCTAGCCATATAGTTACAGCATGTAATAATTATTTAATTGCTACAGGTATGTTGGATGGAGCTTCAACATTTTCCTATTCCGGTTATTATGATTATCTTAATGGAAATGTTTACATAACTCCTGATCCACTGGTCTATCCTCCGATTGACTCTTGGATACAATTACCTGGTGCAGTAGGAAGGGTAAAAATGTGTGCAGGTTGCTATTCGGACTCAAAAATTTTTTGTCTGGGTTCCCTTTCAGGTGCTGCTGCCAGCGGCACGGCTACTGTATATGATTCCCAAACCGGAGGTTCTCCTTTATCGGTTGGAACTGTAAGAATGATAATTGATGGCTCTGGCAACATAGGTATGGGTACGATAAACCCTAAGAGCAAATTACAAGTTGTGGGACTACCGGAGTATAATGACAACAATGCAGCTATTGGTGCCGGACTAACCGTAGGAGCTTTCTATCGAACCGGCGATTTATTAAAAGTCGTTCACTAAAACAAAATAATTTAACAATTATGGCAACTAAAAAAATATTTCTATTCACAAGAAACATAGTAATCATTTTACTTACTTTTCACTATTCACTATTAACTTTTCACTGTTTTTCTCAGGGAATAGCCATTAACACTACCGGCGATTCTGCAGTTAACTCTGCAATGCTTGATATAAGCGGCACGAATAAAGGTGTAGTTATTAACCGTATGACCACTACACAAAGAGATTTAATAAATTCACCTATTGAAGGTTTGACAATATATAATTTAGACTGTCATAATTTTAATTATTACAATGGTTCTGTATGGATACCTCTAAATTCAATAGGTGGTTCAGCGCCTGCAACTCCGGATTCTATCACAGGAAGTGCAAATGTATGCAATGGACAGACAGGGGTAAGTTATTCTGTTTCATCTGTAACCGGCGCAAATTCTTACACATGGGTAGTTCCCTCAGGTTCTATAGTTACATCAGGTCAAGGCAGTTCCGGTATAACAGTTACTTTCGGAACCAATTCAGGTATTATATGCGTTACTGCAAATAATAGCTGTGGCACAAGTTCTCCCGCTTGTTTATCGATTACTAATAATCCTATACCTGCCATAGCAGGAACAATTACAGGGACAAATACTGTTTGTCAGGGACAAAACAATGTTTCTTTTTCCATACCTGTAATATCAAATGCAACAGGCTACACTTGGTCGCTTCCTTCCGGAGCTTCTATTGCATCCGGCAGCAATACCAATTCCATTACAGTTGATTTTTCAGTAAACGCTTCATCAGGTAATATTACTGTTTATGGTAATAATTCCATTTGTAACGGCACAGCTTCATCCGCTTTTCCCATAACTGTTAATCCATTACCTGCAACGCCCGGGAGTATTTCCGGTAATACTCCCGTATGTGCAAATGCAGCAGGTATTAACTATTCTATTTCTGCAGTATCAGGCGCAACTTCGTACATCTGGACAAAACCTTCAGGATCAACTATTGAAAGCGGACAGGGAAATACCGGCATTACTGTTAATTTCGGAACTTCTTCAGGTAATATAACTGTTGCGGCTGTAAATAGTTGTGGAACAAGCTCCACAAATTCCTTGTCTGTAAGTGTTAGCGCATTTCCAACTACGGCTGATGCTGGTTCCGACCAAAATTTAAACTCCGGTATATCCTCAACAACTTTAGCCGGTAACACCCCAACCACTGGAATAGGCGAATGGACAAAAATTAGCGGTACAGCAACTATTACAACTCCAGGCAGCCCCAACTCTACCCTTACAGGTATATCAAGCAATATCGTATTACGTTGGACTATTTCAAATACACCTTGTACAGCTTCTTATGATGATGTAAATATTTTTTTTAATGCTTGTGCCTCTGATGATGCTTACACTGTTCTAAAAATACATGCTGACGGCTCAAACGGTTCCACTTCATTTTCCGATGCGTCTCCTAGCTCTCACTCCATTTCAACCAATGGCAATGCACAGGTGAGTACAACACAAGCAAAATACAATCAAAGCGCAGCTTTAGATGGAACAGGAGATTATTTAAGTGTGTCTGATGGTTCCGATTTTCAGTTTGGAACAGGAAATTTTACTATAGATTTTTGGTTATTTTTTAATGCTATAACCGAAAGTGAAAATGGACTTGTTGGAAAATATACTGCCGGAAGTCCTGGAGGAGCTTACACTTTCGAATATATAGGTGGTGCCAGTAATTCTTTTAGGGGTTATTACAGTTCCTCAACTACTTTATTTGTTATCCCTGTAAGTTCTGATCTAATTTCATTAAATCAATGGTATCATATTGCTTTTGTGCGGGATGCAATAAATAACATACAAGTTTATGTAAACGGTGTGTCCCAAGGAAGTTCTACCCTAAATAATACCACTGTTAATGGAAATTCTACTCCTCTTACTATTGGGCATTATTATGCCGCCCCTTCAGGAGGAGTAAACGGAACTAATGGCTATATTGACGAACTTCGAATATCCAAAGGTGTTGCCAGATGGACAAGTAATTTTACACCGCCGTCATCTCCTTATTGTGATTAATCACATTACTCCATATTGATTAGCATTTTGTCGTATACTGCAAACGGGATTAATTGATGCATTTAATGATTGCAATACGGTATTTGGCATAGAGCGTAAAGGCATAAGGCATAGTGCGTTATACCATATACCTTATACCTTTTCCACGAAACCAAAATGTGCAAATTTATACCACGTATAGTATAGATACCTGTTTTATCATTCATTACATTAATATCTTCATTCGTTATACCCTTTTCCTTATCCATAAAAAAATACTTGTTAATTAATTAACAATTTATTATCTTTGTTATTTATATTTTTATATGAATAATACAACATTATGACGAGTTTATTTTAATATATCAATTATTGCTTTAAATTTTAAACATAAGCATAATGAAAAAAAAGAATACGTTCATACTAGCGAAAAATGTAGTGTATGCTTTTTTCACTTTTCACTTTTATCTTTTATCTTTTATCTGCTTTGCTCAGGTTGGAGGAGTAGCAATTAATTCCAGCGGTGCAGCCGCCAATAATTCAGCAATGCTTGATGTAAGCGCCTCAAGTCAGGGAATACTAATACCTCGTATGACCACAGTACAGCGCGATCTTATAACTTCGCCGGCTACAGGGCTTTTCATTTATAATTCAGATTGCAATAATTTTAATTACTACAATGGTTCAGCGTGGATACCTTTAAATTCAATAGGAGGCTCAGCGCCGGTGGCTCCAGGTTCTATCACAGGAAGTACAAATGTTTGCAGTGGATTATCGGGAGTAAGTTATTCCGTTTTACCCGTATTGGAAGCTACTTCCTATACATGGGTGGTTCCCTTAGTATCTTCAGTTACATCTGGTCAGGGTAGTTCTGCCATAACTGTTTCATTCGGATCAAACTCAGGCAATATTTGTGTTACAGCAAGTAATAGCTGTGGCACCAGTTTACCTTCTTGTATGTCTGTTACAATTAACGCGACACCTAATGCAGCAGGGGCTATCTCTGGAACAAATACTGTTTGTCAGGGGCAAAACAATGTTTCATTTTCCGTACCTGTAATAACAAATGCGACAGGTTACACTTGGGCACTTCCATCAGGCGCTTCCATTGCATCAGGTAGTAATACTAATTCCATTATGGTTAATTTTTCAGCGAGCGCTTCATCAGGAAATATATCTGTTTATGGTACTAATTCAATTTGTAATGGCGCCGCTTCATCCGCTTTTTCTGTAACAGTAGAACCATTACCTGAACCTGCAGGAACAATTACAGGAACAAATACTGTTTGCCAAAATCAAAACAATGTTTCTTATTCAGTACCTGCAATAACAGATGCCACTAGTTACACTTGGTCGTATTCCGGTTCAGGAGCTACCTTTTCAGGTTCAACAAATCCGGTTACAATCAATTTTTCCGTAAACGCTACTTCAGGTAATTTAACTGTTAAAGGAACCAATTCCTGCGGAGATGGAACAATATCTTCAAATTATTCGATAACAGTAAATCCTCTGCCGGCAATTACAGTTACAAACTCTGGTACCGGGGCAACTCAAACCCAAATTACCGCCAACTGGAATTTGGCATCCAACGCTACGGGATACTATTTGGACGTTGCAACAGATATTGTTTTTACCGGTATTCTTACTAATTATAACAATTTAAACGTGTCCAATATAACCACATATAATGTAACAAATCTATCTTGTGGTACAACATATTATTATCGTGTAAGGGCATATAATAGCTGTGGAGCTAGCGCTAATTCCAATACAATAACTTATTCTACTGCTTCCTGTTGCGCTTGCCCTGCAATGAGTACATGGCAGTACAAAGCGCCTTGGACAATAAATAATACTTCAAATTCAAATACTCTTACCGGATATCAGGTAAAGTTAACACTTAATACCGCTGCTCTTGTTACAGCAGGAAAAATGCTTGCCACTGGAAATGACATCCGTATTACCGACAACGATCAATGCACTCTATTACCATATTGGATTGAAAGCGGTATCAATACTACCAACACTGTTATATGGGTAAATATACCTTCTATCGCGGCAAGTTCATCTAAAACTATATATATGTATTATGGCAATGCTTCTGCAGTTTCTGCTAGCAGCGCTATTGATACCAAAATCTGGCAATTAAAAGAACATAAAAGATCCACATATACTCTGGATATGCAATTTACCAAGCCGGTATCAAGCGAGTTTAGAGTTATTGAAGGTTCAAGTAGTCTTGGAACAGGTAATGTATTTATGAATTTACCACGCACATGGCTAAATGGGAAAAAATTAAGAATTCGCTGGATGGTGGGAAACTGGACTACAAGCGAAACAGGTCCCCCTGGTGTAATTCAAATACTTGACGGAGCTTATGATAGAAAAAACAGCACTGATTTTCCTAACGAAAGCAACATGCTTATAAAAGGTTCTGGAACTCTTTTTCAATATATAAAAAATAAGACAGGATCGGGTTGGAGTGCTTATGAAATATATACTTCTGCTGCACTTGACCTTTCTGCTGGAATTATTGATGAATGTTCTCTTTGGATATTAGCAAATGATTGTTGGCTGGGAAGTTCATATCCAATGGGCTTTCAAGCAGATTATTTTCAAATTTTAGATAGTTCGGATAATGTAGTCTGGGAAGAAAATTTTAATGATGAACCAAAAATGGAAGTAACAGGAACCTATGGTGACTATGGTTTGTTCCGCAAATATTCAAGTCCTGAACCAAACGGAACTATAGGCTCAGAAGCATCGTCGTGCCCATAAATATTTATTATGCTCAAACGATGAGCATCAAAAAAAATAAAAACTTATGATAAAAATAAAAACTTTTAAAATTTCAAGAATAATAATTTACTCTTTTTCAACCTGTCCCCCTGAGGGTATCGTTGCTTCGCGATGCGTTGAATATGCCGAAACGAACCTGCGTTGCATTGAGCCTGCCGAAATGTCGAAATGCATCGCACATAGTTTACCTAAGTGTAGAAGTATTTACTTTTTATTTTTTCTCACACTGAATATATTGGTATTTACTTTTCATTGCTCTGCTCAGAATGGAGGCGCAGCTATAAATTCTACCGGCGCTGCCGCTAATAATTCAGCAATTCTTGATGTAGATGCAACAAACCAGGGAGTACTTATGCCACGTATGACAACGGCACAAAGAGATTTAATCAATTCACCTGCTGATGGTTTGACAATTTATAATATAGATTGCCATAATTACAATTACTACAATGGTTCAGCATGGATACCTTTAAATTCCATAGGAGGTTCTTCTCCTGCAACTCCGGGTACTATATCTGGAAGTTCAAATTTTTGTAACGGACAAACCGGGGTAAGCTATACTGTTTCTCACGTAAGCGGCACTACTTCCTACACATGGGTAGTTCCCACAGGAGCTTCAATTACATCCGGACAGGGTAGTTCAGCTATAACAGTAACATTCGGATCAAATCCAGGCAATATTTGCGTAACGGCTAGTAATAGCTGTGGCACAAGTTCCCCTTCTTGTTTGTCGGTAACCTTAAACCCTTCACCTGCAATACCGGTTGCAATAGCCGGAACCGGAGCAGCTCAAACACAAATTACTGCCAACTGGAATTCGGCATCCAACGCTACGGGATATTATTTGGACGTTGCAACAGATATTGTTTTTACAAGTATTCTTACTAATTATAACAATTTAAACGTGTCCAATGTAACCACATATAATGTAACAAGTTTATCATGTGGTACAACTTATTATTATCGTGTAAGGGCATATAATAGCTGCGTAACAAGCGGTAATTCAAATACGACTACATATTCTACTGCTTCCTGTTGCGTTTGCCCTGCAATGAGTACGTGGCAGTATAAAGCGCCTTGGACAATAAATAATACTTCAAATTCAAATACCCTTACAAACTATCAGGTGAAATTAACACTTAATACAGCAGCTCTTGTAACAGCAGGAAAAATGCTTGCCACTGGAAATGATATACGTTTTACCGACAACGACCAATGCACATTATTATCGTATTGGATTGAAAGTGGTATCAATACTACTAGCACTGTTATTTGGGTAAATATACCTTCTATCGCGGCAAGTTCATCTAAAACTATATATATGTATTATGGTAATGCTTCTGCAGTTTCTGCCAGTAGCGCTCTTAATACAAAAATTTTTCAACTGAAAGAACATAATTCGAATGCATATACTATAAATATGCTATTTACAAAGCCTGTTTCAGGAGAATTAAGAGTTATCGAAGGTTCAAGCACCGCGGGATCAGCAGAGGTTTTTTTAAATATATCCCGTTCATGGCTGAATGGAAAAAAATTAAAAATTAACTGGAAGATTGGTAACTGGACAACTAGCGAAACCGGTGCTCCTGCATCTCTTTATATTACAGATGGGGCTTATGATAGAAAAAGCGGTGTCGATTTTCCTGACGGAACAGGAAAACCGGTTAAAGGTTCCGGAAATCTATTCATCTATTCCAAAGGTACTACAGGACCTGGTTGGAGCGCTTATGATTTACATACATCAGCCGCTCTTGACCTTTCTACCGGTACTTTGGATGAATGCGCTCTTTGGATACATGCTTATGATTATTGGGCGGGAAGCAATTACCCAATGGGCTATCAGATAGATTACTTGCAAATTTTAGATGGTTCCGACAATGTAGTTTGGGAAGAAAATTTTAACGATGAACCCGTAATGGAAGTTACAGGAACTAATAACGACTATGGTTTGTTCCGTAAATATTCAAGCCCTGAACCAAGCGGAAGCATTGGCTCAGAAGCATCTTCATGCCCTTAGAACAATGGAAATTATTGACTGATCAACAACGGTGATCGTTAGCCGGATATTCCTCTCTTTTGTAATGTAAATAACAAACAGTTAATGCATTAATTATGAATGATTATAATCAATCTGTATTAATAATCATTAGTCTCAATATTCATTTATATTGCATTTATTCTTAAAGAAATAATATTTTTATTTATACTAAAATATATTAAATTTGCAGTTAATAATTGATTAATAATCATAATAAAAATATGTGTTAATTAAATTTTCAACTGCCATGGTAATAAAAAGAATATTTCTAAGCATAAGTAGCATTGTATATGTTTTGCTCACTTTTCACTTTTCACTGTTATCTTTCCACTCTTTTTCACAAGGTGCAGCAATCAACGCTACCGGCGCCGCCGCAAATAATTCGGCAATGCTAGATATAAGCGCTACTAATCAGGGAATGCGGATACCAAGAGTAGCCCTTATAAGCGTAACTTCCGCTTCACCTGTAACTAATCCTGTTAACAGTTTGTTAGTATATGATAGCGCAACTGTAAGCGGAGTTAACGGAGTTTCACCGGGATATTATTACTGGGATACTACCGCAACCCCTGATAAATGGGTAAAGCTTGTAGCTGACGTGAGCGGTAGCAACGGCTGGTTAACAAACGGAAACGCAGGAACAGATTCAACAGTTAATTTTATAGGAACAACAGATAATAAACCTTTGGTTATTAAAACCTGCGGCGCTGAAAAAATGCGGATTATGGCTAATGGTAAAGTCGGCATAGGTACGACAACTCCTGTGCAAACATTCGAAGTAAGCGGCGGAGCTAATAACTATCAACTAAGGATAGGAAACGGTGCGGCGGGAGCGGCATATACCTACGATATTGGGAGAAACAATTCGACAGGTTTTTTGAACTTTTACGGCAATCAACCTGAATACAATGGATATTCATTCGGTGGGGTTGATAGAACTATGATGTCTATATTAAATAACGGCAACGTAGGCATCGGGACGGCGAGTCCTGGCTACAAATTAAACGTACAGGATATTGCTGGTTCTACCTTTAACCGTGATGTAGTGATTCGAAACGGCGACGAGACCAACTATCACAGGCTTTCAATCGGTTACAACCTTGCCGCCGCCGCAGCAGGAGTGACCCAATATGGCATATTTATCCTTGGAGAAAAGGGTGGTGGGTATGGTGCACTCGGCGGACTCACCATTGGCACCAACACAGATGCACCGTTTATTATAGCGACAAACGGCGCGGAAGTCGCACGTATCAATTCAAGCGGCAACGTTGGCATTGGGACTACAAGTCCACGCGCAAAATTAGATGTTAATGGTCCTATCATTATTGGTTCAGGTAGCGCTGCTTATGGGGGAGCTATTGTATATGATGCTTCTCTGAGCCCTGACGGTCTCAAATATTATGACGCAGAAACAAGTACGTGGCGTGTGCTAAATAGTGGCGGTATCACATACTCAGGTACTTTATGGGGGCAATCTGGGAGCAATATTTATTATAACTCAGGCAGTGTTGGTATTGGTACATCTACTCCTGATATGCCTTTTGTTTTAGTAAACAATCAAGGATTTAATTCAGGGCAACACGGGTTGATTTGGTTAGGTAAGACTGACGACAATGGAGGTCCGGGCTTAGCTTTGGGGTATATATCCAATGGCTCCGCGATAACAGGTTATTATATCAGAACAGGTGGAAATTCAGGTAACAGTAGTCTATCGCTTGGCACTTATTCTAGTAATCAAGCTATTAATATTTTAGATAACGGCGATGTAGGCATTGGTACAACAACGCCTGCGTCGAAAATGGATATTAACGGTGCAGGTTCAGTCGTCACCAGTCGCCTGTTGAGCGGTGGTTCCGGCGTATGGTCAGCATTCAGATTAGGTCGAACTGCAGAGGAAGGAACGATAGCCATATCGGCTGGTCTCAATCAGTGGGCTAGCGGATCTTCCGCCGGTGACATGGTATTCAGAACAGACGGCACCAAGATGCTCTTCGCTGACGGTCCTGTAAGTGTTCCTTTGGTGATTTCATCCGGTAATGTAGGCATCGGGACCTCTACTCCCACTGATAAAGTGCATATATCAGGTGTCGCCAGAGTATCTGGAGACGGGAGGACATTACTAACAATCCGAGATAATACTCCAATGGCAGCTGGAGTTGGTGGGGGAATAAATTTTGGAGGTTATTATTCTTCAACTGATTGGAGTGAAAATTTGGCTTCAATTAAAGGATTTAAAGAAAATGCAACAGACGGGAATTACGCAGGCGCACTTGCTTTCGTAATAAGACCAAATGGAAGCGGTTTGACTGAGGCAATGCGTATAACATCTTTTGGCAAAGTCGGCATCGGAACAACTAGTCCAAACGATTTATTAGATGTGCAGGGCGGCAATATCCGAAACAGCGCATTGGCAGGTACCGGTTCTCGCCCCGTAGTTGCTGACGCAAATGGCGTTCTGTCTGCACCGGCTACGGGAGGTAGTAGTTTCACTCCTTCAATCACTTTAAGTACACTATTTGAATCCGCAGGTAGATTTAATACTCAAAACTCAACAAATGCAACAGCTACCTATGGTTCGGATGGTTTAACATTATATACTAGCAGCACTCAGGGAAGTTATGTCAGGTCGTCGATAAATACCGCTTATGCAGCTTCGGTTTATGCCCTTTCTCCAACTTATTCTGCGCAAATTTTAGTAAATTATTTTGGAACGGATGTGCAGGCTTTTTTTGGGTTTAATTATATCACTGCATCGGGTAGCGGAATAACATACACAAGTAAGCATATAGGGTTTAAGGTAGTAAGAGCTTCTTCCGGAACAGCATATTTATATGCAACTCAAGCCAATGGTACTGCTGAAACTGCCTCTGCTCCTTTAACTGCGCTTACTAATAATGATGAATTTACAATATGCCTCAAAAAAAATGGAGAAACCAGTGTGGATTATTATTGGAGATTAAATGATGGTCCTTGGTCATCGGCAACTAATTTAAGTACAAATATGCCAACTGCCGACAATGTTCAAATTACTCATGTAATATCTAACGCCAATGTAGCAACAAGCTCTACTTTTAGAATTGAGTATTGTTCTTATACAAGATAAAAACCATTTACAATTTGTAGTAATCCATTAAGTTCAGATTCAATATATTTATAATCATTATTATAGGTGTACTCTCAAAGTAAATATTTGATTTTTAGAAAATTATTAATATCTTTGTCATAATAATAACAGAATTAAAACCATGAAAAAAAACGAATCTGCATTAACACTTAACCTACTTACGAGTATACCGGTATGGTTGAAATATACTTTATACATATTTTTTATTTTTCACTTTTCACTCTTAACTTTTAACTCTTTTTCACAGGGTATCGCCATAAATGTTACTGGTGACTCTGCCGCTAATTCCGCAATTCTTGATTTAAGCAGCACCACAAAGGGATTATTACTCACACGTATGACCACAGCGCAGAGAGATGCTATTAACTTGCCTGCCGAGGGTTTGATAATATATAATTTAGAGTGCCACAATCTTAATTATTTCACCGGTTCGGCATGGATGCCTCTTAATTCTTTAGGAGGTTTAGTACCGGCAACTCCTGGTTCTATAACAGGAAGCACGAATGTGTGTAGTGGACAGTTGGGTGTAAATTACACTGTTTCAGCAGTAAGCGGAGCTACTTCTTATACATGGATTGTTCCCGAAGGATCATCAGTTTCTTCAGGTCAGGGAAGCTCAGGAATTGCAGTAACTTTTGGAACAAATTCAGGTAATCTTTGCGTTTCTGCAAGTAATAGCTGCGGCAGCAGTTCATCTTCCTGTTTATCGGTTACAAATAATCTTACACCCGGGGCAGCAGGAATAATCACAGGAACAAATACCGTTTGTCAGGGGCAAAACAATGTTGCTTATTCTGTAACTGCAATATCAAATGCAACAGGTTACACATGGACGCTTCCAACAGGGGCATCCATTGCTTCGGGAAGCAATACCAACTCCATTAATGTAAATTTTTCCGCAAGCGCTTCATCAGGCAATATTACTGTTTATGGCACTAATTCAATTTGTAACGGCACAGCTTCATCGGCTTTTTCTATAACGGTAAACCCATTACCCGCTGCAGCCGGAACAATAACCGGAACAAATACTGTTAACACAGGTCAAAACAATGTTTCTTATTCTATACCTGCAATAACCAATGCTACGAGCTATACTTGGGCATATTCGGGTGCCGGAGTTACTATATCAGGTACAACCAACGCAATTACAATAAATTTTTCAGTAACAGCTACTTCTGGTGACCTTACAGTAACGGGAACCAATGCATGTGGAAATGGTGTTGTATCTGCCGATTATCCTATTACGGTTAATCAGCCGATTGCTTTGGATGCAACATCATCCGCAGTTGCAGGACCAGAAAGTTCCAAAACATGGTCTCATACTTGCACCGGTAGTAATTTAATTCTAATTGTTGGCACAGAAGTAAGGGGTAATGGAACGGCTGTAACTAGTTTAACTTATAATGGTGTGGCAATGACACAAATTGGAAGTCCGCTTGTTGGTTCAACGCTGTACTATGATAAAATCCAATTGTTTTATTTAATTGCTCCTGCTACAGGAACTCATGATATTGTTCTTACACATAATGGTTCTTATGTCGGCGCCACAGCGGTTTCTTATACCGGAGTTAAACAAAGTGGACAACCAGATGCCAGCACAGAGCAAGGACCAAGTAGCAATGGTACATACACAACAACCCTAACAACAATTGCTAATAATTGCTGGACAATTTTATTATGTCATTATGCTAACTCTGGCGGAACTGGCGGAACAGGAACAACTTACCTTAATTTAGAATCAATGAATATACGAATGTTTCATAGCAATGGTGCAATAACTCCTGCAGGTTCAACTTCCCTTCAAACAATTGGAACCCCTAATGACTATGTTTGCCACAAAATGATCTCAATAGCGCCTGCTAATCCATAGTTTTACAAACAAATTTTTATATTGAATTTCAGAAAACTATGGATGCCCCGAATCAAGAAACTAAATTCAAAAATATTTTAAGTTTTAATAAAATTTAAAATATTTTTTTATGATATATAAAGTAAAACAAATTTATATTGAGAGATTTATAAGTAAAAAAAATATTTTTTTTGTATTATCGAATAAAAAAAAACATATCTTTGCACCCCAATACAAATTAAAATTAGAAATAAATTAAAATATTAAAATTATGACAAAAGCAGAAATCGTAGCATCGGTTGCTACAAAAACTGGTGTAGAAAAAATTGCAGTACATGCAGTGGTTGAATCATTCATGGATGAAGTAAAAAATTCATTAACAAAAGACGAAAACGTATATTTAAGAGGTTTCGGAAGTTTTATAGTTAAGAAAAGAGCCGAAAAAACAGGAAGAAATATTTCAAAAAATACAACTATAATAATTCCTGCGCATAAAATTCCTTCATTCAAACCTGCCAAAACTTTTGTTAACGAAGTAAAGAAAAACGTTAAATAACATTATTATTCAATATATATTAATCAACTAAATTATTTTGTATGCCAAGCGGAAAAAAAAGAAAAAGGCACAAAATGGCAACCCACAAACGTAAAAAACGCCTCAGAAAAAACAGGCATAAGAAAAAATAAATTTTTTCTTATCATTTTTACGTTCATCCTGTTTTCCATTTAATTAACACTAACACATTTTTATAAAAATGTGTTAGTGTTATATTTTTTATCGGTATTTCGATCATATTTTCGAAAGAAGATTTTCTATAAATTTAAGAAATTCATTGTGAATAAGGAATTAATAATAGACACTAACCAGTCTGAGGTGGTAATTGCTTTGCTTGAAGATAAGCGATTAGTGGAGCTGAATAAGGATAAAAGCGGAAAAAGCTACGCGGTTGGCGATGTATATTTAGGAAAAGTAAAAAAAATAATTCCAGGTTTAAATGCTGCATTTATTGATGTAGGATATGAAAAAGATGCATTCCTGCATTATCTTGACTTAGGTACTCAAATACTATCTCTCAACAAATTTATAAAACTTTCAACTTCCGGTAAACAATCTATATCAATAGAAACTTTTCCTAACGAAAAAGATATTGAAAAAACCGGAAAAATTTCAAACATTCTTACTGTAAACCAGCAAATACTTGTGCAGGTTGCAAAAGAGCCTATTTCAACCAAAGGACCACGGGTAAATGCAGATCTTTCGTTGCCCGGAAGATTTATGGTGCTTGTTCCCTTTTCAGATAAGGTTTCCATATCTCAAAAAATCAAAAGTCCCGAAGAACGCAATAGGCTTAAAAGACTGGCACTAAGTATCAAACCAAAAAATTTCGGACTTATAGTCCGTACTGTTGCCGAAAATAAAATGGTTGCCGAGCTTGATGCCGATTTAAAAGAATTACAAAAGAAATGGAGTAGCTTAACAGCCATGCTGCCTACTGCAAAAGCGCCACAGAAAATTGTGGGAGAGCTTAACAGAACATCTGCTATTATCAGAGATTTATTAAATGAATCCTTTAATAATATTCATGTTAACGATCCTCGTCTGTTTGATGAAATAAAAGCATATATTCGTACGATATCCCCCGACCAACAGGATATAGTAAAATTATACAAAGGCAAAATTCCTCTTTTTGAACATTTTGGAATAGAAAAACAAATCAAAACATCTTTTGGTAAAAATGTTTCATTTAAAGGCGGCGCTTACCTGATTATTGAGCACACAGAAGCTCTACATGTTATTGATGTCAATAGCGGTCATAGAACAAATTCAGAAAACAATCAGGAACAAAATGCTCTCGACGTAAACATAGAAGCTGCAGCAGAAATAGCGCGACAACTTAGATTAAGAGATATGGGAGGAATTATTGTTATTGATTTTATTGATCTGCATTTTGGACAAAACAGACGCATATTATATGAACGCGTTAAAGAGGAAATGAAAAATGATCGCGCTAAGCACACTGTACTTCCTCCAAGTAAATTCGGTCTCGTGCAAATAACCCGTCAGAGAGTGAGACCGGAAATGAACATTGAAACGATAGAGAAATGCCCTGTTTGCGATGGAACCGGCGAAGTTAAAGCAAGCATTGTTTTAGTAGATGATATTGAAAATAATATCAAATACTTACTTTTACAACAAAACGAAAAATATTTAAAAATGTGCGCCAATCCATATATTTGCGCATATCTCACCAAAGGTATTTTTTCAATACGATTAAAATGGTTTTTGAAAATGAAAAAATGGATTCGTATTGTGCCAATGTCTTCTTATCATTTTTTAGAATATCACTTTTTCAACCAAGATAACGACGAAATCAAACTGTAATTTTTATCTTTTAGGTTACTTCGACTGAATGAATTTGCAAAAAATGCAAATTCATTCGCTCAGTATAACTGAATCTAAGAAACTGTTTTGAATTTTCATATTGTATTTGTTTATTACTAATCTTTAAAAGTCACTCAGAGCCGTCCACCTTTTAGGACGTGTCGAAGAGCGGCTATTCGGTATACTTCGACACGATTATACTTCAACTATCGTTTCAGTATAATCGTCTCAGTATTACCTCATAAATTTGTTTTTTTTTATCTTTATAAAAAATCAAAACAGTTTCTAAATATATTTGTAAATTTATTAAAATTCAGTATATATGGAAGATAAACCCAGCAAGGTTTACACTAAAAGTGAGGCGTTAAAAAAAGCTGCAAATTACTGCGCTTATCAGGAACGCTGTCAACAGGATATTCGAAATAAACTTTACCAATGGGGTTTGCATTCTCAGGAAGTTGAAGATTTGATTGCTACTCTTATAGGTGAAAATTTCATTAACGAAGAGCGCTTTTCCAAGGCTTTTTCAAGCGGGAAATTCCATATTTTGAAATGGGGAAAAATAAAAATAAAAAACGAATTAAAGCAGCGTAACATATCTGAATATTGCATTCGCAAAGGGCTTGAAGAAATTGGCAA
>JAAXXA010000304.1 GCA_013334735.1 Bacteroidota bacterium | reverse complement strand
GTCTGTGAGGACTTTAAGTACCTTTCCTTGTTGTCCTTTTGAATCACCTGCTAATAGCTTAACGATGTCTCCTTTTTTGATATATAGTTTTGATCCCATAATAAAAAATAAATATAATTAAAGCACTTCTGGTGCTAATGAAACTATTTTCATAAATTGTTTTTCTCTGAGTTCCCTTGCTACTGGTCCGAAAATACGAGTACCTCTTAATTCTTCGGTAGCAGTAAGTAAAACAACAGCATTATCATCAAAACGAATATAAGACCCATCACTTCGTCTTATCTCTTTATGAGTTCTAACAACTACTGCTTTTGTAACTGTACCTTTTTTAATATTCCCAGAAGGTAAAGCATCTTTCACGGTAACAATAATTTTATCACCTACCGAGGCATATCTTTTCTTTGTACCACCTAAAACTCTTATGCAAAGAACTTCTTTTGCACCGCTGTTATCAGCTACGGTTAATCTTGATTCTTGTTGTATCATAATTATTTAGCTCTTTCGATAATTTCTACTAATCTCCAGCATTTTGACTTGCTCAACGGACGTGTTTCCATAATTTTTACAACATCTCCAATGTTACAATCATTTTTCTCGTCGTGAGCCATAAAGGTAGAAGTTTTTTTAACAAACTTTCCATAAATTGGATGTTTAATTTTTCTTTCCACTTCTACAACAATTGATTTAGTCATCTTGTTACTTACAACCAAGCCGACTTTTTCTTTTCTTAATTTTCTTACTTCCATTTGATCGAAATATTACTTTTTGGTTTCTGCATTTTCTTTTAAAACCCTTGCCCGTATTTCAGTTTGAAGTCTGGCTACAGTTTTTTTATAGTTTTTTATTTTCATTGGATTTTCCAAAGGAGAAACCGAATGATTAAATGTCATTTTTTGCAACTGTTTTTTTTCTTCTTCAAGTCTTTCATTAAGCTCGCTTGTTGAAAGTTCTCTTATTACTGCTTGTTTCATTTTAATTATATTGTTTCTTCAACGTAATCTCTTCTGATTATAAATTTTGTAGATATTGGTAATTTTTGAGAAGCTAAACGTAAGGCTTCTTTAGCAATTGCGAAAGAAACTCCTTCAGCTTCAAAAAGAATTCTACCAGGGGTTACTCTAGCAACAAAATATTCGGGAGCTCCTTTTCCTTTACCCATACGAACTTCTGCAGGTTTTTTTGTTACCGGTTTATCAGGGAAGACTCTAATCCAAATTTGACCTTCACGTTTCATAAAACGAGTAACAGCCTGACGTGCAGCTTCAATCTGGCGACCAGTTAGCCAACATTCTTCCATAGCTTTAATTCCAAAAGAACCGAATGCCAACTGACTACCTCTTTTGGCATTACCTTTCATTTTGCCTTTTTGTTGTTTCCTGTATTTTGTTTTCTTAGGTTGTAACATTTTTTATTTTTTAAAATCTGAAATATTTTATTTCTTATTTTCTTTTTTTGCTTTTTCCAAATTTAGGTCCGCTCACTCCTTGGGTACCACCTTGCTTCAAGCTAGATAATCCTATAACGGGAGAAAGATCTCTTTTACCATAAATCTCACCTTTACAAATCCATGTTTTGATTCCTATACGACCATAAGTTGTATGTGCTTCGGAGGTAGCATAATCAATATCAGCTCTTAATGTATGTAATGGTATCCTACCTTCTTTATATGTTTCATTACGTGCCATTTCAGCGCCAGCTAAACGACCTGAAATTGTTATTTTTATTCCTTCTGCACCGACTCTCATTGTTGAAGCAATAGCTGTTTTAATAGCTCTGCGGAATGATATTCTTCCTTCAATTTGTTTAGCAACAGAAGCTCCAACAATAACAGCATCAAGTTCAGGCCTTTTAATTTCAGTAATATTTATCTGAACTTCTTTATCGGTAAGTGTTTTTAACTCTTCTTTCAATTTATCAACTTCTTGTCCACCTTTACCTATAATGATGCCTGGTCTTGCTGTATTTATTGTAATTGTAACAAGTTTAAGCGTACGTTCGATAATTATTTTAGCTATGCCTGCTTTTGATAAACGGGCATTCAAATATTTTCTGATTTTATCGTCCTCAACCAATTTGGCAGCGTAATTTTTGCCCCCATACCAATTAGAATCCCATCCTTTAATGATTCCTAGTCTGTTACCTATTGGATTTGTTTTTTGTCCCATTTAGTTACTATTAAATATTATTTACTCTTTTTTACTTTATTAGTTTTTTCTTTAACTTCTTTTGCTTTTGCAGTTGTTTTCACGGTTGTTTTAGCTGTTGGTTTAACAGTTTCTTTAATCGTTTCTTTAACTGTTTCTTTCTTTTCGATAATATTTTCCTCAACATTAAAGGCAGTACGACTATCAAGAAGAACGGTAACGTGATTTGAACGTTTTTTCGTACGATGAGCGCGACCCTGAGGAGCAGGCTGAATTCTTTTTAATACCCTACCGCTATCCACGCTAATTTGCTTAACATAAATATTATCTTCGTCCTTAATTTGCCGACCGTTCTTTTGTTCCCAATTAGAGATAGCAGAACGAACTAATTTTTCAAGTTTTCCGGAAGCGTCTTTTGAACTATGTTTTAATATTTGTAAAGCACGATCCACATTTATGCCTCTGATTAAATCGGCAACTAACCTCATTTTGCGCGGTGAAGTAGGGCAATTATTAAGTTTTGCCAGGTAAGTATGTTTTTGAACTTCCTTTGTTTCTTCCGCTTTATTACGTTTTCTAACACCCATTTCTGAAATTTTTTATTTTTTAGCTTTATCTTTACTACCGGCATGTCCTCTAAAAACTCTGGTAGGAGAAAATTCTCCTAATTTGTGTCCAACCATATTTTCAGTAACATAAACAGGGATAAATTTATTACCATTATGTACAGCAACTGTTAAACCAACAAAATCAGGAGAAATCATTGATCCTCTTGACCAAGTTTTGATAACGGTTTTCTTTTTAGAATCAATATTTGCCTGAACTTTTTTATCAAGCTTAACATTAATATAAGGACCTTTTTTTAATGAGCGACTCATAGTAGTATATTAATTATTTCTTTCTTTTTTCAATAATATATTTGCTTGACTGTTTTTTTGGCGCACGGGTTTTGTAACCTTTTGCGGGGATGCCATTACGAGAACGTGGATGCCCGCCTGAAGATTTACCTTCGCCACCACCCATAGGGTGATCAACAGGATTCATTACAACACCTCTAGTTCTGGGTCTTTTTCCAAGCCATCTTGTTCTACCTGCTTTGCCTGATTTTTCTAAGCTATGATCAATATTTGAAGCCATTCCTATAGTAGCTTTACAAGTAATAAGAATCATTCTTGATTCACCTGAAGGCATTTTAAGGATAGCATATTTTCCATCGCGTGATAATAATTGCGCATAAGAACCAGCGCTTCTAGCAAAATTCGCACCTTGTCCCGGTCTTAGTTCAATGTTATGAATAACTGTTCCAAGAGGAATTTCTTCAATAAACAATGTATTGCCAATTTCCGGGGCAGCGCCTCTGCCTGAAATAATAGTTTGTTCAACTTTTAAACCGTGAGGAGCAATAATATATCTTTTTTCACCATCGTTATAACAAACTAAAGCAATACGAGATGTTCTGTTTGGGTCGTATTCAATTGTTTTAACTATAGCAGGGATATTATCTTTATCTCTTTTAAAATCAATAATACGATATTTTTGTTTATGACCTCCGCCTAAATATCTCATGGTCATTTTACCTGTATTATTTCTTCCTCCTGATTTTTTCATAGGAGCAAGCAGACTTTTTTCAGGTTCCCTAACGGTAACATCTGAATTATCACTGATAACTTTAAAACGCTGTCCTGGCGTTGTTGGTTTTAACTTTCTTAAGCCCATTTATTTTAAATATTGCTGTAAAAATCTATTGTTTGTCCTTCACCAATTGAAACTATTGCTTTTTTAAATGCGTTAGTTCTTCCGGAAACGAAACCTTTTTTTGTATAACGAGATTTCGATTTGCCGGCATAACGAATAGTGTTAACTGACTCAACTGTAACACCATACATACCTTCAACAGCTTTTTTTATTTGGATTTTATTAGCTGTTTTATCAACCATAAACCCATACTGGTGCAGCTTTTCGCTGATACCTGTCATTTTTTCTGTGATAACTGGTTTTATTAAAACATTCATTTTATTATATTTCTTTTGTAATACTTGCTAATCAATACTTATAAAACAACTCCCTGATTTTCATTCCGATACGGAAAACATTTCTTCTAATTCCTTTAAAGAACTTTCAACAAAAAGCAAATTATTTGCATTTAAAATATCGTAAGTGCTTAAATTTAAAGAAGTAATAACTTTTGCCTTCTGTAAATTTCGGGACGACAAATATACATTTTTATTTGATTCGGAAAGCACTAATAAAGTTTTTTTATCAACTAAATTAAATTTATTTAAAATTTCTTTAAAATTCTTTGTTTTTGCTTCTTCAAAATTAAAATCTTCAAGAACAATAATGCTATTATCTGTAGCTTTATATGAGAGCGCAGATTTACGGGCAAGTCTTTTGAGTTTTTTATTTAATTTAAACTCATAGTCTCTTGG
>JAAXXA010000303.1 GCA_013334735.1 Bacteroidota bacterium | reverse complement strand
TCGAAGGGTGATTTAGTCGTCATGGTTCGACTACGCTCACCATGACAGGTTTTTTAAATTTTTTATTGCAAAATTAATTTACCCAACCCTTGATTCGCATTATTAATTTAAAAAAACCCGGCATTTAGAGTGTCGGGTTTTTTACTTTTACAATTTTAAAATATTTAAAAAAATGGAAATAAATAAAATCATTCAAAAATCTCATATAAGCGCCGATTTAAAGAATATTGCGGAAAAAGTATTCCAATCTCAAAGAATTAGCGTTGACGAAGGTTTGTTATTATATGAAAAAGCCGAATTATCTTTTTTGGCTTTACTTGCCAATAATATCAGGGAACAGAAAAATGGAGATTATACTTATTACATAAAGAATATACATATTGAACCTACTAATATTTGTATTCACAATTGCAAATTTTGTTCATATTCCAGAAAAGCAGGAGAAGCAGGCGCATGGGAAATGAGTATGGCTGAAATTATTGAAAAAATTAAACACGCCTTATTAAAAGGAATATCAGAGATTCATATTGTAGGAGGAGTTCACCCCCAAAGGGATTTGTATTATTACGCGGAAATGATAAGCGAAATAAAAAAAATTGCTCCCGAAACGCATATAAAAGCATTTACTGCTATTGAACTTGATTATATGTTTAAAAAATCCGAAAAAACATACAGTGAAGGTTTTGAAATTCTAAAAAAGGCAGGACTTAATTCTATTCCCGGAGGTGGAGCTGAAATATTTTCTGAAAACATCCGGCAACAAATATGTGAAAACAAATCAAGCGGAAAAATTTGGTTAAAAATTCATGAAGCTGCACATAAATCAGGGATTCAATCAAATGCCACAATGCTATATGGACATATCGAAAATTACAGTCACAGGATTGACCATTTGGAAAAATTACGTGAACTTCAGGATAAAACTGCAATGTTCAATGCCTTTATTCCTCTTAAATATCGAAATAAAAATAATGATATGAGCTCTATTCAGGAGGTTACAGTTAATGAAGACTTACGAAATTACGCTGTTTGCAGAATATTTCTCGATAATTTTAATCATATAAAGGCTTATTGGCCTATGATAGGCAAAGCTACAACTCAACTTTCATTATCATTCGGTGTTGATGATATTGATGGAACTATTGAAGATTCTACGAAAATTTATTCAATGGCTGGAGTAGAAGAACAAAATCCCCTAATGACTACCGAAAATATACATGAAATAATTAAGGGAGCAAAAAGAATTCCTGTTGAAAGAGACAGTGTTTATAATCAATTACGAATTACGAATTAACAATTACGAATTAACTAAAGCTACAAGCTATAAGCTACAAGCCACAAGGCAGAAGTTATAGAAACGCGCCACCCTATTGCGACAGAGTAAATCTTAAGCTAAAGCCGGCATTGGTGTTGGAGTTTGGGAATTGTGAAGAAACAAACGGGTTTGTGATAATTTTGTCGAAAAAGAATTTAATTGTAAACTTTTCATTTATCAGATAATCGGCGGAAGAGTTAATAGAAATAATCCTTTGCCCTGTTGAAATCTGATTAATATTTTCAACTATTTTTCTTAAAACGGTTTTGTTTGTTTTTATTGATAAATCTACTTTTATATTCAGATCGCTTTTCAATTGTTTAGCTTTTCCTGTATTCAGGGCTTGTATGTTAATAATTACATTTTTTATCCTGTATCCAAGTCCGATAACATATTCGCTGCTGCTTACTTCGGTAAGTTGATTATTAGCAAAACTCAGAGCAAGGTCGCGGCTTTTCTTAATTTCAAAATTAGAAAGAAGGCTGTTGTTCCATGTCATATCAATATTTATCAGAGGACTGAATTGCTCAGTAACAGAAATTTGTGATATTGCATTTTTTGCCACGTAATTATGACTTAAATGATCTCTTACAGCTGTAAAGCCGTCTCCATCACTATCGTCAAATAATATATTAGTTGTGTATGCTCCAACGGTGTAAGCAGATTTATAGGCATGACTAAGAGATAGTGTTTTTAAATACTTTTTGATAAATGGAATTTTTGTAAGCCCGTCGTAAGTAATCCTCCAGTTAGGCATTGGAAGGTCTTTGAGCGAAAATTTTTCTGAAAAAGCATGCAATGATACTTTTTGCGGATCTTTACCTGTGTATGCGGCTAAAAAAGCAGGAATAAGTACATCCTGAGATGTAGGTCCATAACCACTGGGATAATATACACCCGAAACAGAATCCTGTTCATAAGCACCATTCCAAGCGGGATTCTGATTAGCCAGGCGAACAGCTATTATTAGACGGTAATCTTTAAAATTTTCAAAATTTTTATTTGAATAAGTAATGCTATTGTCTTTGGCAAAGGAAGTATTCCACGCAAAAAATGAAACACTGTAAGCGCCCGATTCCACATGATTATATGACTGATATTTATTCGAATCAGGATTGAATTTAAAATACTCACTTTGATTTTTTGAGAAAGTACGATTTGCTGTGATTTCTATCTGGAATTTATTTATAGGCTCTATGGTTGCTCTTGCAGTAAAATTCTCTGTAAACTTAGTGAGAAGAGGAGTATTGAGCATCGAATCTTGTGAAATCCATAGATTATCTCCTGCCCTTTGAGCTATTTTAGGTTGACCGCCAAAAATAAAATCGGTACCAGGGGCTTTTATTTTCCAGTCCTGCCCCAAATAAACAGGACTTGGTTTAAACCCCGGTAGAAGGGTTCCATTTCCCTGCGAATAATTAAATGAAACATTCTTTACGCCCATTAAAAATTTAAAAACATTCTCTGAAATCAATTTAAAATAATCAATTTTAACTATAGAATCAGTTTCAGTAGAATCAGCATCAGTTTTAACTATACTTTTCTTATCTTTTCCTTTAACAGGTACATCTTTTTTCCCTTTAACAGATGTGGATGTTTTAGATGTTGATGAACCTGATTTATTCTGATTAAGCTTTTTTAAATAACCTACTTTGTTGTAAAGGTTGGTAAAATTAAATGTTCCATTAAGCTGTTTTGAATTGGAATTTTCTATTGTATTTCCTAAAAATTCCGTTGAAAGCGGGGCAGCGGTCCAATTATATATTCCTGTATATTTTGCAGATGCGGTTACCCAGTTAAACCAAGAAATTTTATTTATAGGAATTGTATAATTCAAATTTAATGTTTGACTGTACTGAGTAATACGTCCCAATTTTTTTATATTAGTCAAAATAGAATCTCTTTTTTCCTTATAATCGGAAGCTGATTTATCAATAGCGCCGGGTGGTTCATCAATTCTGGCATCCGTGTTGGCGACAAAATCAAGTTTGAGGTTTTGCGTAATATCGAATTTTAAACCATAATCTCTTTTCCATGTAAAGCCTTTAACATAAGTAGGCTCAATTAAAAGTATCGCCTGACTTTTGTTTCGAAGTAAATTTTCGCTGTATAGTCTGTCCATATCTGTACGGAAAGACAATGTTTTAGGTAAAAAATAAAAATTGAAATCTTTTATAAGCTTTAAAGGACCATAAGAAAGAAACTTTATTTTGTTAAAAGGGATAATGTTTTTAGGAGTATTATTGAAATTATACCCCACTGAACCTTTATATGTTTTTTTAAGGTCGTATTCCACATCAACATTACTATGATATTGTTCAGTATAAGAATAAGTGAAATCTAAATTTTCCACATCATAAACATGCGATTTTGTTGATGTACCTGTTTTTTCTTTCTTAACATTCACAAAATTCAAACTTTTCCGCATAGTATAATCCCTCGAAATCTTTTTAATTGAATCCTGTTGATTTTTATTAGTATAAGTATCAAGAGCATCCTGCAAAAGAATATCGGGATCATAAGGATCGTACTGAGGAGTGCTAAAAATCTGAGAATAATCAAAGTGCATAGGTATTTTAATGCCTGATTTTTCGGGAAGGAATTTACCTAATTCAAGGCTGGTAGCAACGTCCCATTGCTTTGCAGTTTCTTTTTGCCTTTCGTTAACTTTCTTTTCAATGCTTCCAAAGCCGGGGGTGCTTATTTTACCCGAGAGAGTGAGTACCCCTAAATCGGCAAGAGTTGCATTTGCAGTAGATGTAGCAGCCCATCCGCCCTGTTCTTTAAAATCGGTAAGACGCATTTCATCTAACCATATTTCAGCGCATTTTGCCTGACCATCATCAGAAGATGAGTTTGAAACTTTTTTAGGATTTCTGAAACCTATCATAATAATCCTTACATCACTAAGCGAAGGCACGCCAACAATTGTTATTTTATTTTCATTATCCGAAATAGTATATGGTGAAGACAATGTAATTCCCGATCCCGGAGTTCTCATCAGCACATTTCTCTCAAGCTTAATTTTTTCAAACAAGCTCAAGGCAATATCAAAGGCGTTTGACGCGGGCCATATCAAATCAAGATTATTAGCTGAAGTATATTGAGGTGTAGGGGTCAAAGGTATTTCATATTCGTAATAGTTGTTTGTGAAATCAGTACCTAAACGTATAAATACATTAAGATCACCTTTGTTAAGAACCTCTGCATTGCCAACAGCTTCTTCGTGAACAAACATTTTTAACCTTTTGAACTGTCGC
>JAAXXA010000924.1 GCA_013334735.1 Bacteroidota bacterium | reverse complement strand
ATGATAACAAGCCAAAGGAACTTCTTGAGTATCTTGTTGGTGCTACGGTTATATTTGCCGGGTTTATATTATATATACTAATGTTTCATGCTCGACGAGCAGATAGGCGTGTTCTAAGGTGCATGGTGTTTGTGTCAGACAGTATGCGATTGCATTTAAGAAATGTGATTAATTATATTCACCTGTTTGTCTTCCCTCTTCTTATTCTTTTGGTGATTAAAGATTTGCGAATAAGAGTCTTTTTGCAGTCATATGTCTTGCTTTATTTGGTGATTATGGTATTTGTGCCAATAATTATTAAGAGCTTTAAGGACGATTTCGTTTCAAAAAAGTGGTTCGTGTTGGTGGAGTTATTTATTATGCTGCTGCTGACTGTGCAGATATTTTATGTTTTTTCAAATCATATAATCGGTCGCCCTCGTATAATTAATGAGTTTTATAATATTCCTGAGAAAACCAGGCTTGGTAAGGATTTGGTGGATAATTCAACTTATTTAAACGATCATTTTAATTTTGGGGTGTCGCCTAAATGGGATGTTGATAAGCCTTTGCGATCAGTTGGGTATGTTAATATGGTTTTGGGGATAAATGATCCTCGTCGTCCATCTGTTGGTGATCCTGGGGCGTATTACAATGGATATGATAAGCGTTTGTATCTTAATGGTGTGATGAACTCTGATTTGATTGATTTGTATGATAACTATGAACTGTATAGGCTGAATGAGAAAAACGATTATAAACAGATTTATGACTCTCAAAGAAAAGTGAAATTAAGCTCTTTGGAGAAGAAGTATCTTTCGGATAATCAGTATGAATTTCATTGGCAGATTTTAGATCGTTATATGTTTCATCATCATAGCTTTATTTTGTGTCCGGTTTCTGATTATGATATGGGATTGCCAATAAATAAAATAAAGGCGCAGTATGGTGTGGGAAATATTATGATATTTGCATGGGTATTGAAGCTGATAGGTGGGATTTCTTTTGAGAATTGGTTAAGAGTTAATGCCGTGTTTTACATAGTGTATTATTTGGTGTATGCATTGGTGTTATTGTATGTGTTTGAGACGCGTTTTGTTGCTGTGCTTGTGTATGCTCTGAGTGTTGCATTGTTGAATATGCATGGTTATGAGTTTATGATATTGGCGCCGGGCGATTCGCCATGGAGAAATTTCTTTGATGTTATTATTTTATTGATGCTTTATCTGTATCAGAAAAATAATAACCTGTACATTGCTATAGGTGCATTGGTGTTAGGCGTTGCGTCAGTGTTTATAAACCCTCAAATGGGGATGATGATAGTTCTGGCAACAATTGTGGCTCTATCAATTTACTGGTATGTAATGCATGATTTTGATTTTCGATTGGCGATCGCTTTGGTGGTGACATTTTTAATGAGTGTATATGTTTTTATTCGAACTTCTTCAGAGGGCGAATTGGCTATATACTATTTAAAAGGTATAATTGGTTTTCCGATAGAAATGTCATCGATGGTCGTTATACTTGCGATTGT
>JAAXXA010000923.1 GCA_013334735.1 Bacteroidota bacterium | reverse complement strand
AAAACTATATTAAATACTCCGCACATAAAAATATTAATACAGTTTTTGTTATTGTACAGTTTTATCGTCTGTGCAATAACTGATTTTTATGTTAACATAGCTTCGGCTGTACGGTGGGTGGCTCGGAAGTTATTGAACATTTTAGAATATTGTATTGATAAAACACCATTCTTTGCAGACGGTAGAGTAATATATATTTTTATGATTGAAATTATTATTATTGTAATTTTAATTTCCATAAAATAATTCCTATGATAATTCCTAAAATAGCAATGGTTACACTTATTAACCAATATGTGTTTTTGTAATCATTTTTAATAAACCAAATATCTTTTTTTCTTTGTTTTTCAAGATAGCCGCCATTTTTAATAAATAATTGTCCTTCAAAGGTTATTTTAACTGTTGGTTCGTATTTTTTTGTATCAGGTATTAAAACATCAATACTATCAACTAAATATTTATCATCTTTAAGTTTTTCTAATAAAGTATCTACCATACAATTATCCATAGATATTTTAAACGTATCAAAACAATGTTCTACAATACTTGATATTAATGAAATACCGTTAAAATGTAAATCCACATATTTTAAAATTTCATCTAAGTAACTATAATGTAATTTTTCCATATCGCAAATCTAAACAAGTTCAGACAACCTTTTCACAAAATTTGCAAAATTTTGAGGTGGGTAGGCAAGATAAAAATGTTAATAAGGTGCGCCCTATTTAACATAATATTAATTATAAGACAATTTGCGAAGTGGCAAAAAGTCATTATAATTAAGTATTATGTTAAATAGCCGCTACAAAATTTGCAATTTTGTGAAAAGGTTGGAACTTTTAGTATAGATTTGTGTAAAAATTGGAATATGAAAAAATCAATAAAAAATAAAAAAGTTTGGGCTAAAAGAATTTTTTTAACAACAGATGAATTTGATTATAAAAAAGTGGATATTTCAGCAGATTTATTTAATAAAACAGCTAATAATCCATCGTTCAGAATAGAAAAATTACCATTTTATAAAATATGGTATCTAGAAATAAGATATTTTTTTAAGGAAAATAATTATGAAAATATTAAATGGCTAACAACTACTCTTATAGCTATAGTCGCATTGTTAATTGCATTATTTAAAAATTAATAAAATCAATAAAATTATTGCAATTAATGTCATTGTCCACCAACTTGACATAACTTTTTTATAACTTTTAAATATTTTCATTTAGCTTTGTTTTATGGATTAATATTAACTCCTGTATCTCAAGCCACCACACAACCCAAGCTATTTAACATATTATTCGATACATTATAGGACAAATAACCCCAAAATGTTTTATTGATTATCAATGTGTTATGTAACCAAAAGCAAATGACTCCGTATAACTTGATTATATGAAAAATTATATAACAAATCCAGAAACAAAAAACGAAAAATAGTTCTTTGAATTAAACAAATAAATCAGAATGAGTTCCGGTACGCACTAAAATAATTTCGCTGTTGCGCTTGTCAGTT
>JAAXXA010000302.1 GCA_013334735.1 Bacteroidota bacterium | reverse complement strand
ATTTCCCGCACATTACTGTTATTCCAGTCAACTGCGGCATAAGAAGGAGGAAAACCAGAATATAAATGATTTATTTCTGTTGTAATTAATGCTCTTGAAAAAATCGCTACATCATCAATTTTAGAAGCATTACCCGTTCCAAAATAACCTTGGCTGTTCCCTATTGAGACATCCGTAGCAGTTGTGTTAAGGATAGTAGGAATATTACTAGCCTCAAAATTACCATCTAAATATACTTTTTGTGTTGTACCATCATAAGTATAAACAGCGTGATGCCATGTGTTAGGTGTTACAGCTGTTACTCCTCTGCAATCTCCCCATCCTCCCCACACCCAGACGTGATTATTTCCGTCAACTCCACAGCTCCAAAGTTTTTGTTGAGCAAGTTCTCCCCAGGTAACAGCCTGATTTTGTTGCCCCATAGCTCCACTTGGCAAATAAAACCAAAACGATACCGTTCTGGCAGATGAACCGCTCGGAATACCGGTATGACCACAGTCTATTTTACTTGAAGTGCCATTAAAACCAGCTCCCTGCGCAAATTCGCCATTTGCCGTGTTATAAGTAATAGCAGTTTGAGTGGTTCCATTATTTGGGCCAACAGCATCATTTGAATTACCCTCTAAACGCCAGTAAGAAACAAGATTTGCATCGTAAAAAAGCGGAGTTATATACAACTCCTGAGGCCAATTACCTGTATAAAGATTGGATATTTCCGATGGAGTCAATGCTCGTGAGAAAAGTGATAAATCGTCCAATTTATCACCATTTTGCATATAACTATCCAATCCACCATCGTTACGAACACCAATATACAATGACGTAGCACTACTATAATAAGTGCTGCTAAACAATGCTTGCCCGTTGTCGGTAGCTGGAATACCGTTAATATAAAACGTGCCAGTTGTACCTGATTTTACCAGCGTTACCATATTCCAAGTATTCACCACAATATCACTATTTGTCTGGATAAACTCATTTGTAACTGTCGCTGACCCATTATTTGAATGGTTAAAGATGAATCGCCCACTGTTCGGTTTATGATATAGCAAGAAAGATAAATTACTCCCTGAGCTTTGCCATTTTGCAATAACCTCACTACGCGTATTCGATGAAACATTTGGAGAATAAAACCAGAAGTTAATTGTCATATCTCCGGTAATCGAGAGTGAAGCTGAATTGGGTGCAGAAATATATGAACTTCCATCAAAGCCTGCACCTTGCTCAAACTTCCCAAAGGAATTTCCAAAAGATACACCACCGGAATTTGTTCCGTTATTATTTCCTTTACTGTCATTACCATTTCCTTCAAAACGCCAATAAGAAACAAGATTTGCATCGTTATAAAGTGGAGTTAAATATAACTCCTGTTGGGCGAAAGAGTTGATAGTGATAAAAAGGCATAATAAAAAAGGCACAAGACATAAGGCATAAGGTGATTTTGTGTCCATAATTAATTGTTTTTAATAGTTAATGGTTATTCGTAATTAACATTATTCAAATACAAATATAATATATTTCAAGATTAAAAAACATCTATTTTCGAATTGTTTACATCTTTTAAAATGCTTATTTTTCTGTATTTTAACTATTCATATTGTTTATCATCAAAAAGTTTATCAATCGCAGTAAGGAGCTGCAGGTGGGATAAAATCAGAAGTCCAACGAGCTATACCTTTGGAAATTCTTATTTCATCAAGTGAACCTTTTAATGTTTGATAACCTGCGATATTTGTAAACATTTCGGCTATTCCAAGACCTGTTCCCATTGAATTAAAGGTTGCTCCTGTTACATCTTTTGATCCTGAGTTTGCCCCGCCAAAATAAAAAGTGAGTGTGTTTCCGTATCTTACTAATGCTACGTGTGTCCAGGCGCTTTGAGAAACCGTGCCTGTGCTGATGAAATAATCTGAATTATCTTTATTTATATACAATTTTCCGGTATTACCATCTTGCCAAAAAATAGACCACCCGCCACTAACGCCATTTGTTTTAGCAGTAATTAAACCAATAGCACCGGTTTGATTACCATTTACATACACCCAGAAGTCAACTGTAAAATCAGATGTTCCAAAATCCCAATCAGAACTATTTGGGATGGTAAGATAATCCCCGACTCCGTCAAAAATAGCGCTTTGAGAAAATTTTGCCGGTGAAGAGCTTACCTTAGCATCACCGTTAGTTGTAACTGTGTGCGGACTCAGAGATGCATCGATAAACGAAGTGGAATTATCGGCGCCGTTCGCATGTATCTTCAGCTTGGTAGAAGCATCGTCGGTTAAATAAAATATACTTACATCATCATAAGAATCTGTACATGGTGAATTTGAGATAGTCCAACGCAATACGACATTATCTGATATACCTGTAAGCGTGGAGATTGGACTGCCAGGAGTAGTAATGGCAGCTGTCCCGCTAACTATTGTCCATGCGCCTGTTCCTGCAGTTGGGGTGTTGCCGGCTAATGTTGTGGAGCTACTGCCGCAGATTAAATTTTGGTCACTGCCTGCATTTGCCGTAGTTGGAGTTAACATAACACTTGCTGTTATTGTATTTGATGTAGCAGGACTACCTATAGTAGAACAAATTGCATTTGAAGTCAGAATACAATTTATGGCATCATTGTTTGCAAGAGTGCTTGATGTATAAGTTGAGTTTGTTGCTCCGTTTATGGCAGTTCCGTTCTTATTCCATTGATAGTCAGGTATTGTTCCACCGTTGACAGGTGTAGCTGTGAATGTTACACTTGCACCTGAACATATTGTATTTGATGGATTTGCAGATATGCTAACACTTGCTACTAATGATGATGAATTAAGAAGGCTTATCCATCTTGTGCCGTTGTAATATTGAAACTCTTTGCAATCAATGTTGTAAATTATGAGTCCATCGGAAGGAGAACTAATTAAATCCCGATTTGCAGTAGTAAGACGGGTTATAAGTGTTCCCTGAAATGGAGAAGCTGTACTGCTTACATCAAGCATCGCAGAAGCATTAGCATCAGCGCCTGTCGTATTAATGGCTACACCTTGGGCGTGAGAGTTGGAAGTTTGTAAAGTTATAAAGTAGAAAGTTAAAATGAGGCATACACCTATGGCGGAGGCATAAGGCACCCTTCGACTACGCTCAGGGGAACCAAGGTATAAGGCATAAGATGATTTCGTTTTCATAATTGTTAGTTTTAAAGGTTATTGGTTATTCGTTATTCGTTATTGGTTATTTGATAAAATTTCATTAATTTTCAGATGCGTTATACCATTACATTTCTCAATTCCTTTTCTGAGTATGTATCCATGTTCAGACCTAATGGTAACAAGAATTCGTTTTTCAGGATTTTTAATAGCCTAAACGTATATTCTTTATATCAGTCATTCCTAGTTTCTCCAATAATGATAAATATTTGTTTCAAATAAATTACCGTGGCGGCTGCTGCTTTTCGGTGGCGATTTTACTTACTAAACTTTCAAAAAATCATAACCGTTTAAATTATTACTTCTCTGTTTCACAAGCCACAACCCCGCCAATGAAAGCAACCGCTTGCAATAGGTTAATTTTATGGTTTTATTAATTTAATGATTTGCTTATTTATTTTTCCGATTTTAAGAATATATATTCCGTTATTAAGATCATTTATTTTAAAATTATTTATTTCCTTTTCAAATTTACCAGTTCGCATTATATTTCCTAAAATGTTTATTATTGTATAGTCTGTTCCTACGAGTTCGGAATTAATTTTTACATTAATAAAACCATCTGCCGGATTAGGGTAAACAAGAACTTTAGGTAGTTTAGTATTTTCTAGAATGCCATTATTACAATCAATAAAAGTTAAGATTATTGGAGTACTATCAGAAATTAAATCAGGACACGTGTAAGGATAAAATGAAACTTGATAATTTCCTGATGCAATAACAATAAGTGTGTCATTGTTGGCGAAAGGAATAGGTATTCCATTATTAAACCATTGTGTATAATGTTCAATAGGGTATGCAAGAATTAGTTTTACTGTGTCTCCAAGACATGGATTACCAGGCAACATTGAATCGAAAACTTCATAAACATCTGAACGAATCCAATTAATCATATATCGAACTGCTTGTCGCGACATTTCCGAGCAATTATTTTTTGTTGTAAGCACACTGAATTTTTTTCCTTCTGATGCAATAGAATCTGCAGAAACAACCAAATATTGATTAGTAGCTCCCGGAATAATATTTCCATTTGAGTCGTACCATTGATAGGAATTATAAGTTTGTGTCCAAAGAGTATCTTTTGAATTTGGACATAGAATAAGACTATCGGGGAATATAGTTGGAGTGAATGAACAAAAATTAATATTCTGTTGAAATATTGACTCATGTATTACAGATGAATCGCAATTTGATGTCGTGAGTGTTATTAAATATGAACCATCCGAAAGATAATTGTGCATAGGGTTTTCGACAGTTGAAGTTGAACCATCTCCAAAATCCCATAAATAGTTTTCTGAATAACGTGATTTGTTTATAAAATTTACCTGATTGATCCCTGTATCAATAGTATAGATGAAACCTGCCGTTGGGAAACATTTTTCCAAA
>JAAXXA010000301.1 GCA_013334735.1 Bacteroidota bacterium | reverse complement strand
TCCACCGGTGGCGCTGCCGATAACTCTGCAATGTTAGATGTAAGTTCCACGAATCAGGGAATGCGGATACCGAGAGTTGCTCTTACAAGTACTACTTCTGCATTACCTATAATTAATCCTGTAAACAGTTTATTGGTTTATGATTCAGTAACAGCAGGCGATGTTACCCCCGGATTTTATTACTGGGATGGAACTGAATCCAAATGGATAAGATTTTCAACAGGTAGTGGCAGCGGTTGGTCAACAAGCGGTAATTCAGGAACAGATACCTCTAGTAATTTTATTGGCACTACAGATGACAAATCATGGGTAATGAAAACAAATAATACCCAAAGAATGAAAATAAATAAAACAGGTGCTGTTGTTATAGGCGCAACCAATCCTGCAAGTTCAGCAATATTAGATGTGAGCAGTACTACTAAAGGGGTTTTGATATCACGAATGACTACGGCTGAACGTGATTTAATAAATTCACCTGCAATTGGTTTACAGATTTACAACACGGATTGCAATGTGGAAGAATATTACAATGGTTCATGTTGGATATCGGAGGTTAAATCAATTAAAGCCCCGGGTGATATAACAAGTAACCCTGCCTCCACGGGTTTTTGTGCCGGATCAACCCGTACTTACTCTATTTTACCAATAACCGGCGCTACCCGGTATATATGGACAGTACCTGCAGAAGCAAGTATTACAGCAGGCTTGGGCACTACTTCCATTTCAGTAACTTTTGGAACTAAATCAGGAAGCGTTTGTGTAACTGCTGAAAATAATTGTGAAACAAGCCAAGCCCGTTGTATGGATGTAAGTGTTGATATTGCTCCCGCTACCCCGGGAAATATCACAGGACCTATCACAGCAGTACCTGGTCAAACAAGTCCGGTTTCTTATTCTATTGCATCAATTACGGGAGCCACTACTTATAACTGGACAGTACCTCCGGGCGCTTCCATTACTTCAGGAACAGGCACCACTAATATTGTAGTTAATTATAGTTGCAACACTACAGCAGGTTATGTTGCTGTAACGCAAACAGCAGCCTGCGGTACCAGCGCTCCTGCAAGTCTTGTAATTGCAGTAAATCCACTTTCAATAACCGCGGGAGCTGCAAAAAGCGGTCCCGGAACACTCGGCGGTAGCCCAACGGCTTCGGGTGGTTATGGAACTTATGTTTATGCATGGAGTCCTTCTGTAGGTCTGTCAGCTACAAATACAGCAAATCCTACAGCTAATGCTTGCGTTACCAATACTTATACTCTCACTGTTACTGATATAAACACTTGCAGCGCTACCAGTTCTGTAGTTGTAACAAAAAATTTAATAGCTAATGCAGGTTTATCTTCACCTGTATCTGTTTGTCCTGGGACAATTGGTGGGAGTCCTACTGCTTCATTAGGTGCAGGAAGTTATACCTATTTATGGAGTCCTTCAGAAAAATTAGTAAGCGCTACATTAGCTAATCCTACTCCAAACACATGTTTAACAACAAGCTATACTGTAACTGTTACTGATGCCAATAGTTGTACTGCCACTTCTTCCATGACTTATATATTAGGCGCACCTCCTTCACCAGCAACAGTAACGATCAACTATACGGGTACTGTAGTAAATTGGACAGTACCTACAGGTGTTACCAGCATTAAAATTGAAGCATATGGAGCAGCTGGTGGTGCTGGGAAAAATGGTGCCGTTGGCGGCTTGGGTGGTTATGTATATGGAAATAAAAATGTAACGGCGGGTAATGTATTAAATATTTATGTTGGGGGAGTAGGGGGAAATGCTACAAATTCATCAGGTGGCACAGGGGGATGGAATGGTGGAGGGTCTGGAGGATATTATGGCTCTGGTGATGCTGGAGGCGGTGGAGGTGGCGCGTCTGATGTGCGAATTGGAGGAACCGCTTTAACCAACAGAATTATTGTAGCAGGAGCCAGCGGTGGTGGTGGTGATGGTACTTCTGCCGGTGGTGCTGGCCGATATTCGACAGGTGGAAATGGTACTATCAACGGTTCATACAATGCGACTAATTGTGGAGCTGGAGGAACACAATCTGCAGGTGGAGTTGGAGCTACTAATGGACCTGGTAGCGCAGGATCATTAGGTTTAGGAGGTAATGGCGCCAATGTTACAAACAGCAAATGTGGTGGTGGTGGTGGTGCCGGATATTATGGCGGTGGTGGTGGTGGTGACTGTGGAAGTGGAGGTGGAGGTGGAGGGTCTGGATCTTATTCGGGAATGACTTCAACTACAGGAAGTTCGGATGGTGTTCAAACAGGGCATGGTCAAGTGATAATAACTTACTAAATAAAAATTGGTATTAAATCTCTCGAAAATCATTTGTATTTTTGAGTTTTTAAATTATAAAAATGCCAAAAAAATTACAACTCGATATTGACTATGAAAAGGATTATACCCTTATTGGAATAGCATCTCATTTAAGAGATTATCGTTTGATTTGGGCGATCAACCTGAAAATGCAGCTGCATCTTGTAAAGATGGATGATCTTAAAATATTTCAGGATAAAAAAAATGAGTTCAATAGTTTTTCCATGTTTTATTACGAGGAACCAAATACCTTTAAAACTTATTATCTTATTTCTAATACAGGCGAAAAAGGCTTGTTATTTCCGGAGCATAGGCAAACCAATTATTTTCTGCTGATAAAAGGAAATATAACATCTGAGATTAATGCAGAGATTATTCGAAACATTGCTAATATTATAAATGTCCTTACTGTTCATTCTATATTGCTTTCTACAATAAAAAATGTTGATAATTTTTTTTCAGATATGGAGTTATTTATGCTCGAATTACTTATGAAAAAGAAAGAAGATGTAAGGAAACCTTATTTAAAAAAGGGATAAGATAACAAGTTACAAGCTGCAAGCCACAAGCTACAAGTTACAAGTTACAAGCTACAAGCTGCAAGGTATAAGGCAAAAGCTGCAAGTTACAAGTTACAAGCTGCAAGGGATAAGGTGCTATTATTATACTGCTGATTGAAATTGTTTAAGAAAACGTATATCATTTTCGGAAAACATACGTATATCTTTTACGCGATATTTAAGGTTTGTAATGCGTTCAATGCCCATACCAAAAGCATATCCCGAATATATTTTACTGTCGATATTGCAATTTTTAAGTACCTCGGGATCAACCATACCACAACCTAAAATTTCAACCCACCCTGTATATTTGCAGAAAGGACAGCCTTTTCCTTCGCAAAGAAAACAGGAAATATCCATTTCTGCCGAAGGTTCGGTAAAAGGAAAATATGAAGGACGTAAGCGAATTTTTGTGTCTGCGCCAAACATTTCTTTTGCAAAATAAAGCAAAGCTTGTTTTAGATCAGCAAAAGATACATCTTTATCAATATACAATCCCTCCACCTGATGAAAAAAGCAATGAGATCGTGAGGAAATTGCCTCATTTCGATAAACCCTGCCGGGGAAAAGCTTGCGGATAGGCGGCTTTTCAGTTTCCATTACTCTGATCTGTACCGAAGATGTGTGTGTACGTAAAGCAATATCCGGATTTTTATTAATAAAAAAAGTGTCCTGCATATCGCGCGCAGGGTGCTCTTCAGGAAAATTCAATGCTGAAAAGTTATGCCAGTCATCTTCAATTTCAGGACCTTCGGCAACAGTAAATCCAATTCGTGAAAAAATTTCAACTATCTTACTTCTTGTAACAGACAATGGATGCCGTGAACCGCCCATAATAAAATTTGCGGGAAGAGTCAAATCAAGTTCGCTTTTATCAGATTCCTGAGAATTTTCAAAACTATTTTTTAGAATATTTATCTTTTCCTGTAGAGAATTTTTAAGTTCGTTCAATAATTTCCCTACTTCTTTGCGCTCTTCCTGAGTTACATTTTTGAAATCGTTGAAAAGCTCGGTAATAATACCTTTTTTAGAAAGATATTTTATTCTTAACAATTCAATATCTTCAATGTTTTTAGCAGATAATTGTTCAATCTCTTTATGGATGCTTTTTATTTTCTCGAACATTTTAAAAAAATATTGATATTGTGAATATTCTAAATTTTGTAAGTATTAAGTACTTTAGGCACACTAATTAGAGTCAGTCTGTAATATAACGAATTTGTCATAGTGAGCGTAGTCGAACTATACAAAACGGTTGATCGTAATATGCTTCGACATCGCTCAGCATGACAATGGCGATAAAAAATGGATATTACAGAAAGACACTAAGTACTTATTTTTTACTCAATAACAGTAACAGTCATTTTTATATCTATTAAAGGTCTGTCGTTTCTTCCGATTTTAACAGAAGCAATTTTGTCAACAACATCAAGACCTTCGTAAACTTCACCAAATACTGTATAATCGCCATCAAGATGAGGAGTGCCGCCAATGGTTTTATAAACTTCGCGTTGTTCTTTTGAAATCGTTTTTCCTGAACGTTGAGCAATCATATCAAGATCCTGATCGGTAAAAACTTGCCCTTGTACAATATAAAATTGCGAACCTGAAGAAGCTTTTGCCGGATTACCATCTCTTGCAGCGCCTAAAGCGCCTTTTTTATGAAAAAGACCGGGTTTTATTTCCGCAG
>JAAXXA010000922.1 GCA_013334735.1 Bacteroidota bacterium | reverse complement strand
CCTACCTAACAAATCGCGCGACCAGTAAATAATTTCAGGGTTTAGCGGTTCGCCTACTGAAAATATATATTTTAATTTTTGCAAATTGTGTTTTTTAAAAACGGAGCTGTCTTCGCGCATTAACATTCTCAATGCCGTGGGAGCTGTGTACCAAATTGAAATTTTTTCCTCTTCGAGTAAATTCATCCATGTATCAGCATCATAAGTTCCCCCGAAATGTACCTGAGTAACACCTATGCTCCATGGACCGATTATGCCGTAAGATGTTCCTGTAACCCAGCCCTGATCGGCAGTACACCAATAAATTTCATTTTCGTTAAGTTGTAAAATATTTTTAGAAGTATAATTTTGAAGTAACACACTTTTGTGTAAATGTAACACGCCTTTTGGTTTACCTGTTGATCCTGAAGTATAATGAAGCGCCGAAGGTGTTTCGGCAGTGGTAATTGGTACATCAAATTTATCCGAAGCATCTTTCATCAATTTTGAATAGCTTAAAACGTCGTTTGAAATATGTTCGTCAATATCAGTAACGATAATAGTTTTAAGCTCGGGAAGTTTTTCACGTACCCGCAAAACTTTTTTATATAAACTTTTTTTGGTAATAATTCCTTTTGCCTTTGAATCACCCAACCTGTCTAATAATGATTCTTCACCGAAATTAGAAAATAATGTTCCTGCAATAGCCTGTATTTTCAAGGTACCCAGAAAAGCAAAAAACTGTTCAGGAGCTTTCGGAAGAAAAGTAAAAAAAATATCACCTTTCTGAAACCCCATATTCTTCAATACATTTGCAAAACGGTTACTCTCTTTATCAAGATCATTAAAAGTGTAATCCTTTTTTTCAAGATTACTGTTAATCCATCGCATTGCTACCTTATTACCCCGCCCTTCAGCGCATTGCTGTGCAGTGCAGATGTAACCTATGTTGTATTGGTTGTTTTGAATTTTTAATGTTTGCATAATAAATAAAATTTAATCAAATGTTATCAATTACAATATTTACGAACCATTTCCGATGCTACGCCATATCCTAATTCAGCTGATTTTTTCCAGTCTTCACAAGCGCCAATAGTGTCTTTAAGCATAAAACGGGACTGCCCGCGATTATAAAAAGCCACTGAATATTCAGGATTCAGATACAAAGATAACTCATAATCCTTAATAGACAACTCATAATTTTTCTGTAAATATTTTATATATCCGCGATAATTATATGCTTCCGCATTATTTGGGCTAAGTTGTATTTCCATATTAATATCTTCCATAGCGCCTTTAAGGTTACCCATTTTTGACCTGATAAGCCCTCTGTTATAAAATGCCGATGACAAATTGGGATTATACAATATAGCTTTGTCGAAGTCAAGTAAAGCTGATTTCATATCGCCTAAACCGTAATACACGGTACCTCTGTTATTATAGGCTTCGGCAAATTCCGGTTTAAGTTTAATCGCTTTGTCGATATCAAGCATAGTAGCTTTTGTATCTCCCAATGCATAATATACCATAGCTCT
>JAAXXA010000921.1 GCA_013334735.1 Bacteroidota bacterium | reverse complement strand
CTGTATTGATGATTATGTTGCAGTTGCTGAAAAACTTAATGAACTTGATAAAATTCCCGCTATAGAATTAAATATTTCATGTCCTAATGTAAAATCAGTTGGAATGGCTTTTGGCGCTGATTGCAAATCATCTGCTGAAATTACTAATGCCATTAGAATAGCGTATAAAAAAACTCTTATAGTTAAACTTTCTCCCAATGTTACAAATATTGCAGAAATAGCAAAAGCAGTAGAAGGTGCAGGCGCCGATTCAGTGTCTCTGATTAATACTTTGCAAGGAATGGCTATTGATTCCGAAACACGCAAACCTTTATTGTCAACAATTACAGGCGGATTATCGGGACCTGCTATTAAACCGCTTGCATTATGCATGGTGTGGCAAGTTTCGCAGGCTGTAAAGATTCCTGTTATCGGCATAGGCGGAATAAATAGTGCTGCTGATGCAATTGAATTTATACTTGCCGGCGCTACGGCAATACAGGTAGGTACTGCGAATTTTATTGATCCGCAAATTTCAATAAAAATAATGCAGGGAATTGAAAATTATCTTGTCCGGCACAAAATTTCATCGGTAAAAGAATTGATAGGGGCGTTGGAGGTTTAAAAATTATTGCAATACAATTTTTTCTGTTCTTAATAAATTTTCGCCGGAAGTTCTTAGTAAATAAATTCCTTTTGATAACCTTGACAAATCAATTGTTGTGGAGAAAGCTGATCCTATCAGATATTGTTCTCTGAAATAAGTTTTACCTAAAATATCAGTAATTTCAACCACCACTTCAGTTTCTTTTGCAGAGTTAGCTTTCATATTAAGCATCCCTTTTGTAGGGTTTGGGAAAAAAGCAATATTACTTATTCCTGATTCTTGTTCTATCCCATTGCCTAAAGGGCTGTATAAAACGGAATCTGACCATGTTGAGCATCCGTTTGCCGATGCTAAAACTGAATAATATCCCGTTGATGTTATATTACATGTTTGGTCTGTTTCTGTAGTAATTGCTACACCGTTTAAGTACCATTGCAAGCCGAATCCGCTAAGCATGGTTTGAATAATATTACCTGTTCTCCAAAATGTAGGCTTAGGTGGATTCGCGTGAATAGTAACATTAAAAGGAAGAGAAGATGCAGTACATCCGTTAGCATCAGTAATATTTACATGATAGTTTCCTGACGTTACCACATTTATCAAATGGGTGTTTCCGCCAACAATAACAGTTGTATCATTAAACCATTGATATTGAGCGAAGGTTCCTGTTGATAAAAAAATCGTGTCTCCCTGACATTCAGTACTTCCGTGCGCAGAAGATATTGCAGGTGTGGCAGGATTTGGATATACAGTTATTTTTGCAGTATCAGTAAAAGTAAAAACGGGATGGTTAACAGTATAACTGATAATATTTTCACCGTTAGTTAAAGTTGTACCCGGCGAAAGCCCGTAAACAGAAAATGAATTACATAGTTCATCACTTCCTTCCAAACCTCCGTTTTCATTCCATGTTTCAATTTTATAAATCTG
>JAAXXA010000300.1 GCA_013334735.1 Bacteroidota bacterium | reverse complement strand
AAAGTCCTGATCCCTCGGCATTTTTCTCATACTGTGCATAAGCCTGTTTAGCTTTATGGGGTCAAGCGAAAAAGCTGGGGACTTTTTTGTTACTTTAGTATTATTCAATAATGTATATACGTTTCGATTATTTCAATTTAATTCAAAAGGTTTTTTGTCTTCATTATAAAATTATTAAAAAAAATCTTACATTATTGGAAACTTTTAATTCCTGTGCAGCAGGAAAAGAGCGCTGGCATTGCAAAATTGCGAGGTTAGGGCAAGAGTGAAACCGCTTGCGGTTCACGAATACATTATAAATAAAATATGATTATGAGCAACAAATTTTTAATAGAATTATTGCAAAACAGCCCGCTGTTTCAGGTGGAGATGTTTTTTTGCAAATAATTCTTCAAAATTTCAGAGCGGGAGGAAGCTTAATTTTGCATAGATTCTTTTGTTACTTTTCTCATCATGGAGAAAAGTTAAACAAAATATAAATTACTAGTAAATACCTGTGAGCAGTGGTAAGTTCAAAAACATAAAAGCATCTCAACCATATTCAATAAAGATAAGTATCCATTTAAGCCTAAAAAATGAGTCCTCAACTTTTCCTCTTGATCCGAATCTCAAATTTATTATATTTTCTTAATATCAATTGTTATTACTCCTTTACTATGCAATTCAAGAGTATCAGAGAAAATTTAAAAATCGTAATACCTTTTATCAATTGAAGTGCGAATACCAAAAAATATATAATTAGTTGTTTTATTTTCTATAACAGATTTTTGGTTTCTGAAAATATAACCCGCTTCAATCCTCAGATTCATTGGTTCATAAATTAGATACGAAGCTTTTAAACATATAAAATTAATATTCGTTTTAAAACCCTGCCCAACTTTATTACCGTATTCTTTTACAACAATATTAGGTGTTACAGGTGTATATGCATCATAAGTTGATTTATAAATGTCCTGTCCGAAATGAGTACCATTGCTGTCGAGCCCTGTAAGCGCATGCATAAACTCTGTTTCAAAATTCCATTTTTTTATTGAATAACGCAGGAATGAAACGCTTTCCCAAAAATTAGCGCCAAGCGGATGAGCGAGAGATTGGTTGAAATGTCCATAATTTTCGGATATTACACGATACGAATATGTATAAGGTCGTACATAATTATACTCTGTTTGAAAATTCAAATTTTTTATTCCTGCAACATCAAAATATTTATATCCCAATTGGAAAGCCTGTTTGTTTAGCCATGAGCCGTATTGAATAGAAGAGTCGTTGCGATGAAGCAAGTGACTAAAACCTGAGCGGACTTCTTTCAACATAAATTCATCAAGAAGCAACTGCCCGTACAACAAGTGCTTTTTGCCTATTTTATAGTGTGCGCCACCTCCCAACAAAGCATTATCAGGACCTCCAAGAGAAAATTCAACAGGACGATAAAATATAATAGGGTTCAGGTAATTCAAATCAAAACTCCGGCTATGCTCTGCTGTTTTCCCTGTCCAGATAATCGCTTCAAAAAAGTTAAGATTAAGTCGTTTCGTAACATTCCAGCTCAGGAAATGGAAAGCGCCGTATTTGTTTGCTGCATTAAACCAATTGTCGTATCCTTGTGTAATATCTTTAAAATTAGTCCAAAGATTTATGTATTTCAAATTTCTGACAGTAGTCGTAATTTTAAAATAAGGATAGCTGAAAGCCGCATCCGACAGGAAGAGAGAGCGGTATCCGTCGCCCCAGAAATGTTTACCAAAACCTGTTTCAAAAACAAAATGTTTTCCTGCATTTTTTGCAGCATAGAATGAAAGGTTGTGATATTGATAACCCCACTTTGATGATCCTGCATAGCCTTGTCCCGGAATTACATTGGTCTTTTCAATTTGAGTTTTCATATAATCCGGAAAATCAGAAAGCCCTATGGTATATGACATATTGAAAGAAAAATCAGAAATCCTTTTAGTACGAGCATTCATTTTGCTATAAATATAATAGAAAGAAAAACCGGCGTTGTTTTCCGAAATAAAATTATCAGAAGAAGAAAAGCCCGGTAATATATTTAATATAGGTTTAATTGAAAAATGCGAAATTTTCGGAGAAATTGAATTAATATTTTTGAAATAATTAAAATTAAAAATGTGTAATTTTTTTTCATCCAATAAAGAATCTGTAATGATTTCATTAACGTACAAAGGCTTTATAGCAGAATGGACATAAAAATTAGTGCTGTCTTTTTTATTAATACGATCAATACATTTTTCCAAAGCATTCGTATTAACATTAATATTTTCGACATGCACCAACTGAGCGAAAGAAGCGCTAATGCCTGATATTATAATGGAAATGAATAAAAATATTTTCATAAAAAAATTTAAATTTTGCATTTGCTAATATGGCAATAATGAAAATAAAAAATTACATCTGACAAATAAGCCTTTTCCCGTAGGGAATTTAAAATGTATTTGTATGTTTTTATAAAAAGTTAATACCCTACGGGTAAATATAATTTATTGTTAACTTTATTTTATTGTTATCAAAGCCCTACGGGCTAATATATTATCGTTTTATTAAATTAAATAGTCTGTCCGTAATATAGGCGTTTTGTCATAGTGAGCGTAGTCGAACTATACAAAACGGTTGATAATAATATGCTTCGACTCCGCTAAGCATGACACTTACGATAAAAAATGGACATTACAGACAGACTCTAAATACTCTTTAAAAATCAAAATATTCATTTTTTAAAGATGTTCGTATTCCTGCATAAATAAATTTATCACTTTGGTTTTTGAAAATATTTTTTTCATTCCTGTAAGTAGCGCCAATAAACACATTCAAATTTGTAACGGGATTAAGTAAGTAACTTACACAAAAATTTGCATATTTCAAATTCGTGTTAATCCCCTGCCCTATCTTGTTTCTCGATGAATTAACAGATGCGGTAGCATTCATATCCGAAAGAAATATATTTTTCCCAAAATCTGATTTTGCAGTATCAGCGCCATAAGCAGCCAGATTTATTTGAGCATGAATAAAAACTTTCTTAAAACTGTAACGCAAAATTCCGACACCTTCCCTGAAGTTAGCTCCCAACGGATGCGCCAAAGCTTGATTATAGTGTGTATAGCTTTGCGTGGGACTTTCGCTTGAATACATATATGGTGAAGCCTGATTATACTCCGCCTGAACATTAAGATTTTTTATTCCGAACAAATCAAATCCTTCAGCGCCGGCCTGAATTCCGCTCCGATTATGGAAATAACCTTTTGTTGAAATTTTCTTAATTCTTATATCATCGGCTACTAACTGCGCGTAAAAATGAATTTTGTCAAAAGCTTTATACAACACATTTAATCCGAGAAGTGTATTATTTTTATTATTCAATCCAAATTCAGCAGTATGAACAAGAATAAGAGGGTTAAAAAAATCAACGTTGAAATGTTTGCCCCCCGAATCGGCTACGTTCCAAAGAGTAGCTTCAAATAAAGAAATGCGAAAAGAATTTCCTGCATTATAAGTCAGGTAATGAAAAGTACCTGTTTTCTTTTGGTATCCTGCATTCCATTCAACATTTTTATACGGAAGGACATTACCTTCAAAAATATTTTGAAAAGAAGTAAAAAGGCATGTATATTTAAGATTCTTATATGATGAAATAATTTTAGCAAACAGGTATGGCGCGGAGAAATCAGAAAGCAGCAGGGAACGATAACCATCGCCAAAAAAGTTTTTTCCATGACCGAATTGAATGTTCAGATTAAAATTATTTTTAGACTTTGCCGCAAATGGAGAATATGATAATAAACCTGATGCAAGTCCGTAATCGTAAGAAGAAGTTTTAAAATTTTTGACGCGTTGCTGTCCCGGGAATACAGCGTATTTCTTGATAAAATCATCAATATATGTTACCGAACTTCCCTGACTTTCGTAATAAGTTGTTTCAAAATAAAGGTTTTTTGCAATTGTTCCTTTAACCAATAATCCTCTTGTGTTTTGAAAATAATTTTTACTGACAATGCCAATAGAATGCTTAATATTAAAGTCAAACAACGGATCAACTGTAAGGTTAATATCATTATCGTTAACGCTTATAAGGCTTTCCTTTGTAAGTTTTCTGCACAAAAAAGAATAATGTTTTCCTGTTTTATTTTGAAGAATCCAGTTATCATAGTAATTTGAAGTCAAAAAACTTTCATTGAATAATTCATTATTATAATATGCCTTTTTAGAAACATCTGACAAGTTAATAGTATCCATACCATGCAAATTTTGCTTCTGATACAAAAACTTTTTTAAAGAAATAGAATAATTAAGGTTAGAAGGTAAAAGCGTTTGCGAGTATAAAGCATTGCTAATACTAAAGATAATTACGACCGTGAAAATATATTTAAAGAATAATTTCATATTGAAAAATAAAGGCTAAAAGTATAAAAAAACAGAAAACTTTTAAATATTTTTTTGTTCCTAAAAGGTAACAACTCTGCATGACGGATAAAATTAGTCCTTTTGAGTATAGCGGGGATATGTTTTGAAGGATCAGTTATTCACACACCTCACACTAAAGCCGAACCCTGTATCAAGGTTACTGCCCCTGCCCAAGGTAG
>JAAXXA010000920.1 GCA_013334735.1 Bacteroidota bacterium | reverse complement strand
TTTCTAAGGAAAGGAGTTGATGTAGTTCTTGAATTAGCAAAACATTTCCCTGAATATACATTTAAAATAATTGGTATGAATGAAAGTTTTAAATCATCTCTAACTATACCCGAAAATGTGATTTGCTATTCCTTTTTAGAATCTGAACAATATAAAAAATTATTAAGTGAAACAGAATTTTATTTACAATTATCTATTTACGAAGGTTTTCCTAATGCTTTGTGCGAGGCAATGCTATCAGGTTGTATTCCTATAGGTTCTTTAGTAGCAGCAATTCCCAATATAATTTCGGATACAGGTTTTGTTATAAATAAAAAAGACCTGACAGAAATTTTTTCAACTATTAAAAAAATTACATCTTTAGACGAATTTCGCAAAAATGAATTAGCGAATAATGCTCGACAGCGAATAATTGATAATTATGACCTATCAAAACGAGAACAATCTTTTTTAAAACTTATATCTGGAATATTATAAAATATGAAAAGCAAACAACTAATTTAGAGCTAATTACCAATAGATAATAAATTTTATTCCTTAATAGCTATTAAGTTCCAAAAAATAATTATATTGGCGCAAAAGAGACTTTTAGGTTGAAATTCACAAATAAAACTTTGAAAACTCATTATAATAATTAAATGTATTAAGAATACCTTCCTTTAAAGAATATGCCGGCTTCCAATTGGTTAATAATTGAATTTTTGAAATATCTGTTTTAATATCACCCGTTTCAATTTTTTCATAATCTTTCGGCCATGGCACATATTTAACTTTTCCCTTTCCAACAACATCAACAATAGTTTCAACCATATCTTTAAATTTAGTAGAAACACCGGAGCCAATATTTACTATTTGACCTATTGTGTTTTCAAACGAAGCACATAATATAAACGCATTCACAATATCATCCGAATATATATAATCTCTTAATTGCTCCCCATTACCATAAATAGATATTTCCTTATTTTCCATAGCTTGGCGAATAAACCATCCTACCAAAGAATATTTACTATGCTTAATTTGTTGCCGAATACCATATGGATTTGTAATTCTCAATATAACATAAGGAATTCCAAAATCTTTATAGTACATCCCCAAATATTTTTCTGATGTAAGTTTATGTATTCCGTAAAGGCTCAAAGGATTTGGAGTTGCATCTTCTGTCATTATTGTTCCTTCAACTTTTCCAAGAACCATCCTGCTACTTGCGAATAATATCTTAGCTTTGGGGTTAAAATTTCTACACAACTCTAAAATAAGTAATGTACTTTGTGCATTTAAACTATAATCTTCATTTGGCATATTTAAGCTGTCAATATATGAAACCTGAGCTGCAAAATGATAAATAATATCAGCATTCTTAATATATGGACCAATAACTTCAATATTTCTTATATCATTTATTATAAGCGTTACTTTATCTTCAATTCCTTTGATATTAAAATAATTCCCACCATAAAGTGGATTTAAGTTATCTATTAGTGTTATTCTTGCTCCTAAATTAACTAATTTTCGAGCT
>JAAXXA010000299.1 GCA_013334735.1 Bacteroidota bacterium | reverse complement strand
AGAAACTTCAATTTCAAAATCTTCAATATCACGATCAAATTGCGATTCAATAAATTTACTTAAACTAACGCAATCAGCTATGGTTATATGGCTGTCGGCATCTATAAATATAAAAATCTTATTCCCGGGTTTAATTTTTATACTTACAACAAATTTGTCGGTGCCCGAAATATGCTGTTCTGCAAGATTTTTAATTAATGCCTCTGTTATCATACTTTTATTTGCCAAAGAAAGAGGGGACTGTAAGTCCCCTCTAATAACTGTTACCTGTTTTCTTCGGTGCAAATATAAATAAATTTTTAATTATAAAACAAAATAATACTTCATTTTTTTTTATTTTTATGTAAATTTGTTATTTCAAACACTTAATAAATGAATAGAACTGTGAAAAAATCTTTGGAAGTAATTTTATTATTTATTTTAATAATATTAAACCCGGGATGCAAAAAAGATAAGAACGAAATACCTAATGTTTATGTAAATTTTTATATAAACATTGCATCCTCCACTCAATATATCGAGCTTAATAATATTGGCGGATATTGTTATTTAACAGGAGGTGTAAGAGGTATTATTGTTTACAGAAGATCGGTTGATGAATTTATGGCTTATGAAAGAAATTGCCCATATCAACCATCTAACTCATGCGCAATTGTTAATATCGATAACTCCGCTGTAATAGCTATAGACACTTGCTGTGGTTCGAAATTTTTAATTTTTGATGGTTCAATTGTAAATGGCCCCGCCACTATACAATTAAAACAATATCAAACTTCATTCGATGGAACAAGCCTTCATGTTTTTAATTAGTGTCTGTTTGTAATGTAACCGTTTTGTCATAGCGAGCTGTCACACTGAGCGAAGCGCCGCATTGAGCCTGTCGAAATGTCGAAGTTCGAACTATAAAACGGTTGATAGTAATATGCTTCGGTTAAAGCATGACAATGCGAGGTTTTGTTTAATTAATATATCAATAATATCGTTTTTATTCTTTTTGTATTTTAAATTTTTAAATTATGAGTGACCAGATCAAGCACGAATGCGGTATAGCATTAATTCGTTTATTAAAACCTCTTGAATATTATTTAACAAAATATGGCACCGATTTATACGGACTTAATAAACTTTACCTGCTTATGGAAAAACAACATAACCGGGGACAAGACGGAGCAGGTGTTGCATGTGTTAAATTTGACGTAGATCCGGGTACTCAATATCTTAATCGAATACGTTCTAATTCACATACGGCGCTTAAAGATATTTTTGACAAAATTTATTCTCCTATCGAAAAAGTGCTTTCAAAAACTCCGGGAGAACTTAACGATATGGCTTGGCTTAAACGTAATTTGGATTTTACCGGAGAACTATTATTAGGTCATTTGCGTTATTCTACATTTGGTATAGATAATATTGAAGCATGTCATCCATTAATCATTCAAAATAACCTGCTCTCAAAATCACTAGCTATTGCCGGTAATTTTAACCTTACTAATGTTGATGAACAATTTAAAAAATTAATTAATCTCGGTCTGCATCCTATTGAAACAAGCGACACGGTTACTATTCTCGAAAGAATAGGATATTATCTGAATAAAGAAAATGACGAAATATTTAAAAAATATAAAGATGAAGGATATTCAAAAAGGGATATTTCTTATATTATTCAGAAAAATTTGAATATTCAAACAATACTCTCTAACTCAAGCAAAGATTGGGATGGAGGATATGTTATTGCCGGTTTATTGGGTCATGGCGATGCTTTTGCATTAAGAGATCCTTGGGGTATAAGACCTGCATATTATTTTAAAAATGATGAAGTGGCTGTGGTTGCTTCTGAAAAACCTGCTATTCAAACCACTTTTAATATCGGTAGCGAATCTGTTCATGAACTAAAACCCGGCTATGCTTTAATTATTAAGAAAAACGGATTAGTTGAGGAAGCGCTTTGCAGAGAACCACAGAAAAAAAGCTCATGCTCATTTGAAAGAATTTATTTTTCGAGAGGCACAGATAAGGACATTTATTCCGAAAGAAAAAAATTAGGCAAATTTCTTTGTCCTGCTATTTTGAATGCTACAAATTATGATTTTGAAAAAACAATTTTTTCATATATACCAAATACTGCTATTACAGCATTTTATGGACTTATAGAAGAACTTGGGCATTTTTGCGAACGGGTACAGAAAGAAAAAATAATTCAACTCGGAGCTAATGCAACATCCGAAAAAATTGAAAAAATTCTTTCGATTAAGCCCAGAATGGAAAATATAGCTTTTAAGGATATTAAATTGAGAACCTTTTTAGCTCAGGATAATAAAAGAAACGATTTGGTAACACATGTTTATGACGTTACGTATGGCGTTGTAGGAAAAGATAAAGACACTATTGTTGTAATTGATGATTCTATTGTTAGAGGAACTACTTTAAGGCAAAGTATTATTAGAATTCTTGACAGGCTTGGACCTAAAAAAATTATTGTTGCTTCATCAGCGCCTCAAATCAGATATCCTGACTGCTATGGTTTCGATATGGCAAAATTAGGCGATTTTATTGCATTTCGTGCAGCTGTCGAATTACTTAAAGATTCCAAACAGGAAAATATTATTAATGAAATTTACCTGAAATGCAAACAACAGGAGAAACTCCCCAAAGAAGAAATCATAAATTATGTAAAACTTATTTATAAACCGTTTTCTCCTGAACAAATTTCTGAAAAAATTGCAGTTTTAGTAAAAGAAAAAGAAATAAAAGCTGAAGTTCAGATTATATTTCAAACAATAGAAGATCTTCATGAAGCTTGCCCTGAACACACTGGCGATTGGTATTTTACCGGAAATTACCCGACACCCGGAGGCAATAAAGTAGTTAATAAATCTTTCATAAACTACATTGAAAACCGCAACGAAAGAGCTTATTGATTAATTTTTAGTTTTATAAAATAGAATAATTTCAATCGATTTTTAATTTCCTACTGTTTTTCAAATTATTGTTCAACATCGTATTTTAATAACTCATGCGAATCAAGTGTTGAAGTTAAATAATCTGAATGTTTTATTATCAATCGCACATAGAGTAGTCGCTTATAAGGTCACCCTGAGCGAAGTCGAAGGGTAATCTGGTGGTCATGGTTCGACTACGCTCACCATGACTGCGTTTTAGAGTTTTTAATTGCGAAAATAATTTATTCAACCTTTGATTCGCATAACTCCCTTATGTTAGGTATAAGTACAGAATTTAATATAGCTGCCAGTCAGATCTGATTTTCATGCAACATAGTGAAAGGAAAAGATATTCGAAGACGACCGCTATATTGATAGCCACTCTTCGACACGCCACGATTATAGGGCTATCTGTATGAATAGCTAATTAAAATAATCGTGTCGGTGCTGAGTGACTTTAAATATTTAAATATGAACTTATGTAACATCAGTTAATAATTCGGAAATATTTTTATTTTTATTTGTACTAAAAAAATATTTTTTCGTAGATTGTTTTTGAATTTTGGAAATAACTTTTATAAAATTAAAAAATTACTATTTGAAATTATTCTTTAATAGCTTGATAAACAGCATTTTTTTTCGTATCTTTGTTAATGTTTTTTTTTGGAAAAAGTATTAACAATATAATGATTTAATTATGGAAAATAAAAATACATTTTTAATTTTAAAAATCATTCTAATTGCCTTTCTCACTTTTCAATTTTCACTCCTAACCTATAACTGTCTCGCGCAAAGTGGAGGTGTTGCGATAAATGCTACAGGTAGTATAGCTGATAACTCGGCAATGCTTGATATTAGCTCAACAAATCAGGGAATGCGAATACCGAGAGTTGCTCTTACAAGCACATCTTCTTCTGCACCTATTACCAACCCTGCTAATAGTTTGTTGGTTTATGATTCAGTATCAACAGGCGATGTTACTCCCGGATTTTATTACTGGGATGTTAACAAATGGGTAAAGCTTGCAACAGGCAGCGGAGGCTGGTCAACAAGCGGCAATTCAGGTACTGATACAACAATAAATTTTATAGGTACCACAGATGCTCAGTCATGGGTAATGAAAACAGATAATACTGAAAGAATGAAAATAAGCAAAACAGGCAATGTTGGGATTGGTACTCCAAATCCTGCAAGTTCCGCAATATTGGATATAAGCAGTACTACAAAAGGAATGCGAATGCCTAATATGACTACTATTCAGCGTGATGCCATTTCTTCACCTGTAATAGGTTTGCAAATATTTAATACAGATTGTGGAGGCGTTGACTATTATAATGGCAGCTGTTGGATTTCGATGAGTAAATCTGTTTTGTCGCCAGGTCCTATTTCGACCGATACAACTTCATTTTGTACGCAAACAACTCACACATATTCTATTGCACCGGTGCCGACAGCTAATACATACACATGGGCGGTTCCGGCAGGCAGTAAAATTTTGTCCGGACAGGGAAGTACTTCTGTTATTGTTATTTTTGGCAGTATTTCCGGAAATGTTTGCGTTGATGCCTCGAATAATTGTGAAACAAGCCCTGCAAGATGTATTGAGGTAAATGTAAGCTCAGCTCCGATAACACCGGGTAATATCACAGGACCTATTACTGCCGTT
>JAAXXA010000919.1 GCA_013334735.1 Bacteroidota bacterium | reverse complement strand
TAATAAATCCTGTAATACACGTTTTATAAGAGAAAAGTTTGAACTAAAAAAAGATTTTCCTGATAATTGCTTTGCTGTTAAATCAAATTCGCAGGTTATTTCTTTTGTTGAACAAAATAAAAATGCAATTGGAATTATAAGCGTTAACTGGATCAGTGATAAAAATGATAGTATTTCACACGAATTTCTTAAAAAAATTAAAGTAGTATCTATTGGCGATGAAGCAAATACGGATGGAACCGGTAGTTTTTACAAACCATATCAGGGTAATATTGCCGATGGTTCTTATCCTCTTATCAGAAATGTTTATATTATAAATCGCGAAACCTTTTCAGGCCTTGGTTCCGGTTTTGCAGCTTTTGTTGCAGGAGAAAAAGGACAGAGAATTTTGCTCAAATCAGGATTAGTCCCGGCTACTATGCCAATAAGACTAGTTCAAATTAAAAAGTAAAAAAGTTAGGAGTTAGGAGTTAGGAGTTAGGAGTAAAATAGGGAAATAGTAAAATAGGGAGCTTAAAGTTAACAAACACAAATAACTCAATAACCAATAACTCAATAACCAATAACTCAATAACGATTGACAATTAACTATACAACTTTAAACTAATGTACCGTTAACTGATTTTATTATGCTTAAATCTTTTTATTAAGAACCATTAAATGATTATCATTTTTTTTGAAGAAAATATTTAATTAATTTAGTACAATTTTAAATTATTAAAAAATGTTGAAAAATTCTAAATCTATCATCTGCTTATTAGGACTTGTTATGTTTTTTATACAAACTTGTTATACACAAGATTTAAAAAACGCAATATTTTTAACTGAAAGCGAACAATTTGAAGATGCTCATAAAGCTTTTGATGCATTAATAACAAAAGAACCGGATAATGGCGATAACTATTATTATAATGGACAGTGCTGGCTCAAACAGTTTTTTGTTGACAGTATGTCTGTTTCAATAAAAGAAGTTGCCGATCCTGCATTACAGAATTTCAATAAAGGAATTGAAAAAGATCCCACAAACCCCTTGAATTTTGTTGGCGCAGGCAGGGTTGATTTATTAATTAAAAAATATGATGACGCGAAAGTCAATTTCGATAAAGCAATAAACTTGCTGCCATGGAAAAATTTTAAAAATTCGTCGGTTACTTTGCCAAAACAAGCATTAACTTTTGCAAAAATTGCCGAAGCAAAATTGAAAGACCCGAATATTAAACAGGCTGAACTATTAGAGCTTATTACAAAAGCTATTGAACGCTCCGATAACGTTCCCGAGGTTTACTTAATTAAAGGAGATATTTATCTTAATTATAATGATGGTTCAAATGCTATTTTAGCTTATAATAAAGCTAACGATTTGGACCCCAGATCATGTAAGGCAATGGTTAAAATCGGTCAACTCTGGGTTAGAGGAAAAAGTTATACTGATGCGCTTAATTATTACAAAGATGCTTTAAAAATTGATTCAGCATTTGCTCCTGCTTACCGCGAAAGAGCTGAGTTATATATTCTTGCAGGT
>JAAXXA010000298.1 GCA_013334735.1 Bacteroidota bacterium | reverse complement strand
CGTTGGTGAAGTTGAAGATAAATTTGGCTGGAATTTAATTTTGTAATAGAAAATTCAGGTAAACAAAAATTGAAAAGAAACTGTCGCTGATTTTATGACAGTTTCTTTTTTTATTTTCCTTTTTTATTAATAAATCCGAACTTTTGAAATAAATTTCCACTATTATTTCTAAACACTCCTTCATTTACTAGTTTCACTTCCTCAATAGTGTAAAAAGCATGAGGATTAAATTGATTTATTATTGAAATAAAATTCTCGACATTTTCTCGTCTTATTACTGAAAAAATAATTTTTACTTTCCCCACAGCGCCTTCAGCATCAACCACCGTAAGCCCGAAGTTTTGTAGTTGCAATTCTTTAATAAGCTCTGAAGTATCAGATTTAGGAACAACTCTAATAATTACGCTTCCTATTGATAATTTTTCTTCCAAATACATTCCTATATAATTACCAAGCGCAAAGCCACCACCATAAGCGATGTAACACACAACATTATCAAGATGTTTCATAATCTGGCTAACGGCAACCAGCCAAATAATTACTTCAAAAAAACCAAGTATAGGGGCAAGCTTCTTAAAGCCTTTTGAAACAAAAATCAGGCGAAGCGTTCCTATGCTTACATCGCAAATTCGGGCAAAAATAATGAGTATGGGTAATACTACCCAAGCAAAAATATTAGAATCGAAAAAACCAATTGTTTCCATATATAAAATTTAAAAAATGAAATTGCAAAATTACAAAATATTAATTCTCTAATTATACTTTGTACGATGTAAATTATTACATTTGGACTTCTGGTATAGGGTATAAGGACGTATGGTATAACTTGATCTTCCTTATACCTTTATACCGAATACCTCTATACCTTTTTGTATTCATAGAATGCGGGAATTTATCCCGTTTGCAGTATAATACTATTACCGCAAAATGGTAATTGCGCCGTGTATTTCCTTGTTTTTAGAATAGAATAGAACAAAATAATAAACTCCATCGGGATAATCACCTCCATCCCAATCGTTTTGGTAGTTTTCGGTATTATAAACCAATTTACCCCAGCGATTATAAATGTAAAGATGATTTGAAGGGTGTTTTTCAATATTTATAATTTCAAATAAATCGTTAAGACGATCATTGTTTGGGGTAAATACATTTGGAAAATAAAGATCTGCATCTTCAGCCACATTAATAGAAATTGAAGCAGTATCAAAACATCCCCAAGCATTTAATGCTAATAGTGTAACAGTGTAATATCCCGAATAACTAAATAAAGTTGTAGGGTTTTCAACATTTGAAGTCTGTCCATTCCCAAAATTCCAATTCCATATACTTGCATCTGTTGATGTATTATTGAATGTAACAACGCTATTAACATCAACAGGATTATGACTTTCAGTAAATTGAGCATCAGGTTTCGGGTAAACATGAATAGCTTGGATAATACTGTCAGAACAACTTCCGGAAGCGCTTGTTACCTTAAGTTTAACATAATAAGTACCTACCTGAGTAAAAACATGAGTTGGGTTTTGAATAGTTGAAGTATTATTTTGACCTGAAATAGGGTTGCCAAAATCCCATAGACGAGTGTGCTGTATAGAAGTAATATCACTAAAGCTTATACTTAAAGGGGCACAGCCAACAGTATCTGATTTATTAAATGCAGGTAAGGGGCTATCATTAACGGTTATTATTTGTATCAAGCTGTCAGAGCATCCGATATCATTTGATACCACTAATTTAACTTCATAAGAACCTGCTGCATTATATAAGTGATGTGGATTTTGTGAAGTTGAAATTGATGATCCATCTCCAAAATTCCAATTCCAGTTGATAATGTTCCCTGCCGCGCTGGCTGATACATCAGTAAAAACGACCGAATCAGCATAGCAAACAGAAGAAAAAGAGAACGCGGCGCTAACTGATTGAATTACATTTACTGTAATATTATCGGTGGCAGAGCATCCATTATCATCAGAAACGGTAACAGTATATGTTATTGTACTATACGGAGTTGAAACAGGATTGTAAATATCAGTAGCATCAAGATCTGTAGCCGGAAACCAATTATAAACCGTTCCGCCACCGGCATTCAATTGAATTGAGCCGCCCGGGCATATAGTATCATCAGCGCCCGCATTTGCAACAATAACGGGCAAAACAGTAACTATAACCGTGTCAAGATCAGAACAAATTGAGCCGTCTGTGATTGTAACAATGTAAGTAGTGGTGCCAAGAGGAGTTGCAACAGGGTCAAAAATATTAGAATTGCTTAATCCTGCTGTAGGCATCCAAGAATAAATAGTACCACCGGAAGCTTGTAATTGAGTACTACCGCCGTTACAAACAGATACATCATTACCGGCATTAGCTGCTAAAGAACCAATAGATACAATTACCGAATCTACAGCGATACATCCATAAGTATTCGTAACACTAACATAATAAGAAGTTGTTGTTTGTGGGCTTGCAATAGGGTTGTATATATTTGTGCTATTTAATCCAATTGCCGGAAACCATTGGTATAATATACCTCCGCTAGCATTTAAAGTTACACTTCCGCCGTTGCAAATTTGCGCATTTGTTCCGGCATCAGCGGCAGGATTATTGACTACAGCTCCAATCAAAGTACGAAATGAGCCGGGGCAAAATCCCACATAAAAGTTAGTATTGTTAGACAAAGCTGCAGTTGTATATGTTGGACCAGTTCCTAAAATATTTCCTCCTACTTGTGAATCATACCAAATAATTTCAGTTTCCTGTGAAACGGTTCCAACCAAACTCGCCGAAAGTGTTGCAAAATCTCCCGGACAAACGGTATCTCCAATTGCAACAATGTCAATTATATTGGCAAGAGCATTATTAATTCCAGCGCCGCCTTTAGTAGCCCCGTTTGGAGGAAATTCGTCAAGTCCTGATGAATTTGTAGTTCCATTAGCGCCACCATTAGCCTGCTTTGTAATTGAACCATTTGAAACTGCAATATATCCGCCACCGCCGCCACCGCCGGGTCCTTCAGCTTGCGACTGTGTAAAATTATAGTAAGATGCAATAACCTGATTGCCTCCACTACCACCATTTGCAAAAACAGAAATACCCGAAATGTTTCCGGTACTTTTTAAAATTATAGCGCCGCCTGCGCCTGCGCCACCTGCGCCATCAGCGCCACCTGAGCCAAAAATACCTGAACCTGAAGTTGAATTTATACCAATATCTCCATTGCTCTGAATTTGTCCGTTTCCTGAAATGCTTCCATAAGACTGGACTAAAATAATTCCTCCGCCATTACTTCCGGAACTACCCATTAAATCATTCTGATCACCGGCTCCCCCACCTCCGCCCATAAAAATTCTGCCGGTTGAATAATCAAGAGGTCTGCCGCCTAATCCACCGTTATTATTACGGGCATCTCCTCCCCATGCAGTAGATCCGCTAACATCATGAGTTCCTATAACAAGAGCATCCTCATCCTGAGAAGAAAAAGAATAGCCTCCCCTACCACCTCCGGAAGAAGTGGAATTTGCAAATCCGGCTCCTTCAAGGTTCCATGCAGTAATCCATGATGTATTACTAATATCGGGGTTTCCTGTACCTTTCCATAACGAAGTATCACCCGCGTTAGCACCACCACCTCCGCCGCAATTGTGAGCGTTAGCCCCACCACCGGCATTTGCAGCCGCCCCTCTGCAATATCTGCCTCCTAAACCATCATAAACAGTAATATTCCCAGCAATGCCTTCTCCTTTTTCCGCCCCATAATCACTCGTTAACCATATATAATTATCTACACCCCAATAAGAATCGTTCTCATTCAAAATTCCTCCTCTAAAGCCCTTTCCGGTATTGTCAATCTTTCCACCGCTATTAATTACAGTATTACCAAGTATTTCCAATGCCAATATACCACCTGTAGCCCCATTCCATGATTCTCCTGTAAGTACGCCATTGTTATTTATAGTAAGGCTCTGGTATCTTGGAACTCTGATAATTTCAACTTTTCCTGATACAGAATAATTGTTAACTAAACCACATACAAGATTAATTACATTTGAAGAAGGCACGGAAAGTATTTCGGCATATTCGTATAAACCGCAATTATCATAATTAATAATTTCGCCCCACTTCTTGCTGTTTATAGATGATTCAATTATTACACCCTGTACTTGAATTATCATAATCAAATCACCGGCGGCAAGATTAGCCGAAAAGCGATTATTTGTATTAAGATTATTATTTAAAACATTAAGTGTGGTGGTTCCTGCAACTGCATCGGATAAAAGAGATGTATATTCATTTACAATTACTCCGGCAGACGAAATAACTTTATTACCATCCTTACCTCTTTGCGCGTAAGTATTGGATAAAGCAATTAATATTAAAAAGAAAATAAAAATTTTATATTTCATGTCAATCAAACCTTACAAATTTATAAAATATTAATTACATAAAGCGTTAAAACAACATAATTACTGATGTTACGCAAAAGTACTGAATTTAATATAGCGGTCAGTCCGCCATGGCGGAGAGCTGATTTTCCTGCAACATAGTGAAAGGAAAAGATAGTCGAAGACGACCGCTATATAGACAGCCACTCTTCGACACGCCACGATTTCAG
>JAAXXA010000918.1 GCA_013334735.1 Bacteroidota bacterium | reverse complement strand
GGTGGTACGAACATAAATTCTCATAGAGAAAATGGTGTATGCACTAATTTTCATGAAAGTTGGGGGTATTTATGCTACCCGCAAACCGCAAGCAGCACTCAAACATATTTTTCAACAATATGTTCAAGTACGGCCGCCGGTCCTTGTAAAGTTCACTAAGTTAAATTGAAAAAGACAATTCAAGTAGTTTTGACTTCTGGCAAAAACACTCTTGTATTATTTGAAATGAAATTACCTGCACATAAATTTAAAACAGGATTATCAACCTCTTTGTTGGCCTCTCTCTCACCTAACCTAAGAGTCATATAAGTTGAAGAAAATAAATTATTTTTGTATAAAGACTAATTTAGTACTTTTGCAAAAAAAACCGATATGACTATTAAAAACATTCGTTTGTGCTTAATTATTCTATTAAATTGCTCCATAGGTCTTTTATCATTCGGTCAAAATAAAACTGATAGTCTCCTCAACATTATTAAATCCGGTAAGTACGACACCAATATGGTTTACGCTTTTGCTCATTTGTGTAATGAATACAAATACAATGATACAAAAATTGCTATACTGTACGGTCAGAAGGGATTAATATTATCCGAAAAAATTGGCTTTATTAAAGGTATTGCAATGTGTAACAACAATATTGGCTCGGTTTATTACAATCAGAATAACTACCAAAAAGCTTTTGATTATCATCAAAAAGCTTTGAAGATATATGAATATTTAGATTTAAAAAAGGGGATTTCGAGTTGCTATACAAATATTGGATTGATTCACAGAGAACAGAGAAATTATCCACAAGCATTAAAATATTGTTTGAAATCTTTGGATATTTTTAAAAATTTGGGGGACAAAAATGGGATGGCTGGTTGTTATAATAACATGGGCAATATTTATGTATCTCAAGATAGCCAATCCATTGCTTTGGAATATTTCAAGAAATCATTGGAAATAAATAAACTTACCGGAAATAAAATCGGAGAATCAACAAATTACAACAATATTGGGATAATATTATCAGAACAAGGCAATTATTCAGAAGCATTAGATTATTATAAAAAATCTTTAAAAATAAACAAAGAGCTTAATAATGAAATGAGAATAGCTGGTTGTTATGCCAATATTTCCGATCTAAACCTGATTTTAAAAAATTATCCTCAAGCTTTGGAGTATGGAAATAAAGCTTTATCTATTGCAAAAGAAATTGGGGCTTTAGATATAAAAAAAATAGCATATTATAACTTGTCAATGACCCACGATAGCCTTGGTAATATTAAAGAAGCTTTAAAATATTATATGCTTTACTCTGAAACTAATGATTCAATTCTAAATAAGGAGAGTCAGAAGAAAATTGCTGAAATGGAAATAAAATACGAAACAGTTAAAAAAGAAAAAGAAATAAATAATTTACAAAAAGAAAAAACAGTAAATGAATTACAAATTATTAAACAAAAAAATCTGAAACATATATTCATATTATCAGGGATTATATTCCTTATTACATCACTATTTCTATTTGCAATGTTCT
>JAAXXA010000297.1 GCA_013334735.1 Bacteroidota bacterium | reverse complement strand
GCTCCAGCTACCGGTACATGGACAGAAATTACCGGATTAACTTTATCAACAGGTAACTATACTAAAGTACAATCAGGAGATGTTGATCTTTCAGCTGTCATCGGAACAAATGTTCATATCGCTTTTAAATATACCTGCAGCACAACCAATGTTGCAACATGGGAAGTTGGCGGTATTTTGATAAAAGGAACTCATAATTAGTATCTGCAAAAAAAATTAGTAATCAATCATCCAATACTCAGTAGGTATTGGATGATTGATTTTGTAGTATTTGAGAATTATATTTGAGTACAATTCTAATGTGGAAATTTAATATATTTATAATATAAAACCATGAAAAATATATCTGCATTTTTATTTATATTTTGCTGCGCCTTAGGTATAATAACCTTTACACTTTGCTTTAATTTATCTGCTCAGAGTGTGGGTATAAACACCACGGGGAACGAAGCTGATGCCTCAGCTTTACTGGAAATTGGTAATGGTAATAATGATACCAAGGGTCTGCTAATTCCTCGCGTCGCTCTCACAAGTAACACTGACGGAACTACTATTGTTACACCTGCTACTAGTTTATTAGTATATAATACGAATGAAAGCGTTATTGGTGGTTCAGGGACTGGTTTTTACTATAATTCAGGAACCACAATTTCGCCAAACTGGGTACGCCTGGTATCTGGATCTGCCGTAACTTCCGTAACCGGAACATATCCAATCTCTATAGCTACAGGTACATCAGCACCTGTTATATCTGTAGCAACCAATTCTCAGTCAAGCGATGGAGTAATAACAGCGGGAGGCTCAAATAACAGCATGGTCTGGAAAACTGACGCATCAGGTAATCCCGCTTGGAGACCAGATGCTAATTCAGAAGGAACCATAACTAGCATTACAGCTGGATCTGGTTTAAATGGTGGTACAATAACAGGCTCCGGAACAATTTCGCTCTCCACACCAGTTAGCGTTTCCAATGGAGGAACAGGAGTTAGTTCACTTACAAATAATGGTGTTTTATATGGCGGAAGTAATGTTGGAGTAACTTCGGCAGGTAGTTCAGGACAAATACTAACCAATAATTCAGGAACTCCTGTATGGACTACAGCAACCTACCCAAACGCTGCCGGAACAAGTGGAAATGTTTTAACTTCGGATGGAACAAATTGGACAAGTGTAACGCCAAGTGGATCGCCTACTTTTGGAGATGGTTCAGATGGGGATGTTACAATTGCAGGAACAACAACTCTTACAAGAGATATGTATTATAATAATCTGGTTGTTACCGGAACATTAATAACAGGAAACTGGAGAATTTTTGTAAAAAACACATTGTCGGGTACCGGAACCATTAAGCAAAATGGTAATAATGGTGGAAATGGAGTTACGCCATCAGATCCGGGTGGTACTTGCTCAACCGGAGGAGCTGGCGGCAGTGGTGGCGCTCCAATAATCGGATATTTTACTTCTGTTGGTGGTGGTAATGGTACTGTTGGTGGTGGCTGCAGCCCTGGTGGTGATGGTGCAAATGGTACTAGTGTTATTGCTTCTCTTGCTGGCCCTAATGGAGCAATGGGTGGTAAAGGAGGAGATGGTAATGACGAATGGGATGGCGGGGTTGTTGGAAATGGAGGAACAGCTACTCCTGTTATTAATAAATTTGGTATTGTAGCATTAACAGCTATTTTAGGTATCGATAATAATGTCGATGGTACAACTGTGAAAATAAATTATTCAGGTGGCGCATCTGGTGGCACTGGTGGTGGCTCAAATCATTACGGTGGTAGCCGTCGTAGTGGCGGCGGCGGTGGCGCAGGTGGTGCAGGGGGAATAATTTATATCTTAGCTAATGTTATTACCGGAACTTTTAACTATGAGGCAATAGGTGGCAATGGTGGTAATGGCGGCAATGGCTGTACCGGTGGTGCAGGTGGTGGTGGTGGTGCAGGAGGTAATGGAGGAATAATTGTTTTAATATATCGAAATAAAACTGCTTGGTCTGGCTCTTATACTTTAACTGCCGGAACAGGTGGAACCGGAGGAACTAGCGGCACTCACGATAATGGCGACAGTGGTGCAAATGGTACTAATGGTACTCACACTGAAATCTTTTTTGATTCCTTGCTCAGATAATTAGTTAAATTATCTAAAACAGAACATTTTGTACAAACTAATTAACAAGTAATAGGCTCTATGCAAATCTATGCCCAATAGTATTATTACTTTTTTCAAATGATTTAATATCTTTTTAAACAAATTAAAAATTTAAAACTATGAAAAAAATATCAATATTTTTATTTGCATTTTGCACTTTCAACTTTCAACTTTTAAATTTCAACTCCTTTGCTCAGGGAGTGAGCATCAATACCACAGGAAATGAAGCCAATAATTCGGCAATGTTAGACGTTAGCTCTACAAACCATGGAATGTTGATACCGCGCGTGTCCCTCACAAGCACTACAGATATTACCACTATTGCCTCACCCGCTTCAAGCTTATTGGTGTATAATACTAATGGAGGCATTGCAGGAGGTATTGGTTTTTATTATAATGCAGGAACCACAACTTCGGCTAGTTGGACACAACTTTTAGCAGGAAACGCTGTAACAAACATAGCAACCGGCACAGGATTAACTGGCGGACCGATAATCGGTACCGGTACAATTTCGCTTTCAACGCCAGTATCAGTAGCAAATGGAGGTACAGCCGGTAGCGCAACACCCACCGCAGGGGCTGTTGCTTATGGAAACGGAACTACTTATGCTTTTACAGCAGCAGGAACAAGCGGACAGGTTTTAACATCACAAGAAGCGGCAGCGCCTATATGGACAACACCTTTAAGTGCAGATGCTTCCGAAACAGTTAAAGGTATCGTAGAAGAAGCCACTAATGCCGAAGTAACAGCAGGTGCAGCGACAGGAGCAACTGGAGCTAAACTTTTTGTAACACCTGAGAAGTTTAACCTTTATAAAAGTAAGATATATATAAATGCTACTGGAGTTTCAACAACGAGTGCTACTTATCAAACGGCTTTTAGTTTAGCCATTCCAGGAGGAACATTAGGAACAAATAGTTGTATTAGATTTTTTATCCCAATTAAACAAACTCAAGTAAATGGAGGGGGAACATCTGTAAAAATATCTTATGGTTCTCAAACATTATGGGATGCAACTACGTTTACATCTATTTCATCTGCTTCTTGTATGGTTACTGGTTTTATTATTGCGAATAACTCAACTAGTGCGCAAAAATCGGAAGTAATGAGTAATCGTATCACTAATATAAATATTACAGATTTAACAGTGGATTCAACCATATCACAAAATTTAATAGTTCAAATAAAGTCAAGTAATGCTAGTTATTTGGATGCAATAGAAGCTGTATCAATTATTGTTGAAAATTTAAAATAATATCCAAATAATCGTAAAACAAAATAGCAACATATCGATTATTAAAAGAAGATGAAGATTTATTTTACATTTTCATTACTTTTGCTTTTTAAAGATACGCTATGAAAATCAGAATAGTTAACAATTCAAAACATCCTGTGCCTGCCTACGAAACCATTCATTCAGCAGGAATGGATATCAGAGCTAACCTCGACAATCCTGTTATTCTTAAACCTATGCAAAGAGCATTGATACCCACAGCTTTGTTTGTTGAAATACCTATTGGATACGAGGCGCAGATAAGACCTCGAAGCGGACTTGCATTTAAAAATGGTATCACCGTCCTAAATACTCCGGGCACTATTGATGCTGATTACAGAGGTGAGGTAAAGGTGATTATTGTTAATTTATCACAAGAGGATTTTATAGTGAAAGATGGTGAAAGAGTTGCGCAAATGATAATTGCAGCTCACGAACGCGCCGAATGGGAAGAAGTAAACAAACTTGCCGATACCACAAGAGGCGCAGGCGGTTTTGGACATACAGGAACCAAATAATAAGGCATAAGTTGACAAGGCATAAGGTACAAAGAATAAGAGACAAATAACAATAAATAACGCCAAAGTCTAATGGCAATAAATCATTAAACTTTAACATTAACACAACCAAACTTTAACACATGAAAATAATAATTCCAATGGCAGGAATGGGAAAACGGATGCGTCCGCATACACTTACAATTCCCAAACCTCTTATAAATATTGCAGGAAAACCTATTGTGCAAAGACTTGTTGAAGAAATTGCTAAAGTTTGCAGCGAAAAAATTGAAGAAATTGCTTTTGTAATAGGTGATTTTGGTGAAGAAGCTGAAAAAATGTTGCTTTCTATTGCTTCAAATGTGGGCGCAAAAGGTAAAATTTACTATCAAAAAGAGCCTTTAGGTACTGCTCATGCTGTTTTGTGCGCTAATGAGTCCTTAGATGGAAAACTTGTTGTTGCTTTTGCTGACACGCTCTTTAAAGCTGAATTTGTTCTCGACGAATCACGCGATGGTATAATTTGGGTTCATAAAGTTAAAGATCCATCAGCTTTTGGAGTTGTTAAAACTGATGAAAATCAAATAATAACTGATTTTATTGAAAAACCTAAATCTTTTGTTTCCGATCAGGCTATTATTGGAATTTATTATTTTCGTGATGGTAAATATTTTAAAAGCGAACTACAATCCCTGATAGACC
>JAAXXA010000917.1 GCA_013334735.1 Bacteroidota bacterium | reverse complement strand
AGATTTTGTAATATTTAAAAGTGGATTTTTGTGTGTGCCGTCAAACCATAAATATGATTCCTGATGAGTAGTTGCTTTATAATATAAATTTGAATCTACATAATCCTGTATAATTTTTATCCTTAACGTGTTTGTGTATGACCCTGAAGGTAATATTAATGTTCCCCATGCATCAGCAGTTGTTGTAGATGTGCCTTTACGTATAGTATTAATCCCCAGAACAAAAGTAGCAGCTATATTATCACTTAAAGTGTTTGAATATGAAAAAGGATATGATACTATTTTTTGAGGATCGCTAAAAGGAATTACATTCGCGCTTACTACCATTCCAAGATTAATATACTCTCCAGTATTAATTTTATAATATTCATAATTACTACTCCCATTACTAATTGCAACAGTAGCTGTGGGAAAAGAAGAGGCATAAGGAGTGGTTGAAGGTGCTACGCAAGTTTGAGTATTTAAGGTAGGATTTACAACAAGAGCAGCAAAATTCCAAGTTTGATTGGCACCGGACGGTCCCTGCACTATTCCGGTAGTGTCAGCAGTATGAGTTTTTATAAGATCGCCTGCTAGTAAACCGCTGTTTGCAAAAGTTAATGATGTGCTTTGTGCTATACTTTGTGCACATAACATTAATAATGCTGATGACAATAGTAAAAGTTTTGATTTCATAATAAAATGTTTATTTGTTAATAATTAGTTTTAGTATTTTTTTTACAAATGTAATAAATTTTCAAAATATTAGAGCTTGTTTAAATTTTTATTCTTTTAGGTTTGATAACTCGTGGCACTGCCTCGGGGTCATTTATTTTTTACTTGATTTTTAGAGTATTAACTTTTACTTATTTTTTGATTTTAGTTTTTTTATAGCAAGAAAAAGCATATAAATCACTAAATTACACAAAAATATAATTATTAAATTCAGCATTATCAATGACTCTAAAATCCCATATTTGTTTGTTAACATTAAATTTGTCAAATTGCTTTTGATAATATCCAAACGTGTATGTATATTTGCCGTTCAATTTGAGTAGCACAGGTTATTTGCCGACTGTTGATTGCCAACTGTTGATTGCCGACTGTTGACTGCCGACTGTTGATTGCCAACTGCCGACTGATTTTTTTTAACAACTCTAAATTATGAAAACCCACTTTTTAATAATTATTTTGATTTTATGTTTAACTAAAATTTCTTTCAGCCAGAATACTGTTGATAATAGCAATACTTTTAATAAATTAAATGATTCGATTTTAATTATAAATAATAAAATATCTATAAATATAAATGCCAAAACAATAAGCTTTCCTGCAATATTTCATAAAATAGGTGGTTCAATAGAAGTTGTTTTATGTACAAAAAAAGGCAAAGCTTATGAAAGTTTACTAACTACCGAAATTACTCCTGTCGAATTACAAACAGCATTATTGCTTTTAGGATATAAATCTTTAGAAAACAAAGTAACAGATAAAAAAATAAAGAAATTTAATAAAACAGATAGTGTGTATCTATATGTTCAATGGACAG
>JAAXXA010000003.1 GCA_013334735.1 Bacteroidota bacterium | reverse complement strand
TCACTGTGGCGGAGGTTCCGGTCATGGTAACGGGCATCACGATGGGGGTGGTCATCATGATGGTGGAAACAACGGCGGCGGCGGAAACCACGGCGGCGGCGGAAACAACGGCGGTGGCGGAAACAACAACGGAGGTGGTGGAAACAACAACGGAGGTGGTGGAAACAACAACGGCGGTGGTGGAAACAACAACGGCGGTGGCGGAAACAACAACGGCGGCGGTGGAAACAACAACGGCGGTGGTGGAAACAACAACGGCGGTGGTGGAAACAACAACGGCGGTGGTGGAAACAACAACGGCGGCGGTGGAAACAACAACGGCGGTGGTGGAAACAACAACGGCGGTGGTGGAAACAACAACGGCGGCGGTGGTGGGAAAAAATAAATTCAAGTAAGTGAAGTTACATACTTCAGGTTGTCCAGTGTTTTGGATGACCTGAAGTATCAGCACTCCCGGTTTCGCATATGTCGTTTTTTAGAAGGGATTAATAACATATATCGCTTTCAGCTGTTGCTTGTTCTACCACATAAAGTAGACCAGTAGCTTGGTTGTTACATAAAGCCTTGTTTCGAGGGCCGAAGGAAAGTGCTGTATGCTCTTGAAATAAATGATTCATTATTTGTGATTTATTCAACAGAAAAGCTGTTATTTCTGCAAGATAAGTACATACAACTGTATGTCATTACATTATCTAAGTTAATGCAGCAACTTCTTGATGCTTCGCGCCATTTCAAAAAAAGTCTGGCTATTGCGTTCGATATCTGCTCAGTCGAGTTGGCTGTCTGGATGGCATTCTCACTTCGCCTTGGTTTATTGCACTGGCCCTCAGGAAAGCAGTGGTTTATCTACCTTCTTGCTCCTGCCCTTATGTTTCCGATTTACAGTCATTCAGGACTCTACCGGGCGATTCATCGACATAGTGGATTCAGTTCATTTGTTATGGTTACCAGAGCGACAGGATATTATGGCGCTCTGTTCCTATTAATGCTCCTTCTGTTTAATATTCCGAATGTTCCTCGTACAATCGGAGTAATTCAGCCGATGATTTTCATGCTGCTGACGGGAGGTAGCCGTGCTTTAGTTCGTTTATGGTTCAAATCGATTGATGCAACATTAAAAAATAGATTAAAAAGGGATAAACTTCTTATCTATGGTGCGGGTTCAGGAGGAGCTGAGATTGCTACAGCGATTTTGCAGAGCCAAAAATTTAAACTTGCCGGTTTTATAGATGATGATAAGAATTTACAGGGTAGTACTGTTAATGGCATAAAAGTCTTCAGTCTGTCACAGGCGGAAATGATTATAAAAGAGCAAAATATTCACAATATTTTGTTAGCAATGCCATCTGTTAGCCATTCCCGCCGAAATGAGATTATTCAGCATTTCAAGAGATCTTCAATTCGAATCCAGAAGCTCCCGGATATTGATCAACTTGCAGGAGGTCAGGTGACAATCTCCGACATAAAAGATATTGAAATAGAGGATTTACTTTGTAGAGATCCTGTACCAGTTAGTCTTGTTCTGGTAAAAAGACAACTGTCAGACAAGGTCGTTATGGTGACCGGTGCCGGGGGAAGCATTGGGAGTGAACTCTGTAATCAGATTTTAGCAGTAGATCCTTCGACGATTCTTCTTGTTGACCATGCTGAATATAATCTCTATACCATACATAGTAGTCTTGAGCGTCGACGTTTGAGGCTTGATTCCAATACACGGATTATTCCCTTACTCTGTGATATCACTGATAAAAATCGAATTGATGATATTTGCAGGGTATTCAAACCGGAGGTTATCTATCATGCCGCAGCTTATAAACATGTACCAATGGTTGAGTACAATCCGACAGAAGGGGTTCGCAACAATGTCATTGGTACACTTTGTATTGCAGACGCAGCGATTCGTTTTGGGATATCAAGTGTTGTACTTGTCAGTACAGATAAGGCTGTGCGTCCCACCAATGTGATGGGTGCCAGCAAACGGTTGAGTGAAATGATTCTGCAGGCGTTGGCAAAAGAAGAAGGGCAGACTACCTGTTTTTCGATGGTTCGTTTTGGTAATGTACTTGGATCAAGCGGCTCTGTTGTTCCACTATTTCGGAATCAAATAAAGAAAGGTGGGCCAATTACAATAACTCACAAGGAAATTACCCGATATTTTATGACAATTACTGAAGCGACTCAACTTGTTATTAAAGCAGGTGCGATAGCGACAGGGGGAACAGTGTTTTTGCTTGATATGGGAGAGCCAGTCAAAATTATTGATATAGCGAATCGTATGATAGAGCTATCTGGCCTCAAAGTGCGTGATCAGAACAATCCTGATGGGGATATAGAAATCCAAATAACCGGTTTACGACCAGGAGAAAAACTTTATGAAGAACTACTCATTGGGAATTGTCCTCAACCGACAGCAAATCCTCGCATTTTTAAAGCTAATGAAGACTATATTCCATGGGGTAAATTACAAAAGGTATTAGACGAGCTTAAATTTATAATAAATAGTAACGATGTGGAAAGCTTAAAGTTAATTTTAAAAAAAATCATTCCAGAATATCAGCCGGCTGAAGGAATAAGTGATTTCCTAAAAGAAGAAGAGACATTGAAAAGTACATTTAATAAAATTAGATGAATTATTTATAGGTAAGAATAGTGATGATTTATTATAAAGTAATTGTTTATAATAAATTTAAATACTGTATTCTTAATAAGCCATTTATGGTAATTCAATAAAAGATAAATGTAATAAAATGATTCTTTTTGTTTATTCATATGATGTTTAGGCGGTAATCATAATGTCAATTAAGCGAAAAACACTCCATGGCCTTATATGGAGTTTTATGGATAATTTTGTCGTGCTTGGTGTTAGTTTCTTTATTGGAGTTATTCTTGCCAGAGTTCTTTCTCCTCGTGAATTCGGCTTAATCGGAATGACTTCATTTTTTATCTCGTTGGGGCAGTCCATTGCAGACAGTGGTTTTATGGATGCTTTGATTCGGAAAAAAAATTGCACACAAATTGATTATTCGACAGTCTTTTATTTTAATATTGCGGTAGGTCTTGCATGGTATATAATTCTTGTTGCCATATCAGCATTGGTTGCTTCGTTTTTCAATGAACCGCAGTTACAGATATTATTGCCAGTTATAGGACTTGGAGTTATATTTAATGCGCTTTCATTAATCCAAAGAACACTGCTCACAAAAAGATTGGATTTCAAATTACAAACTAATATCTCCATTGCTTCCTCAATGATTTCTGGCATTGTGGGGTTGATATTGGCGATGAAGGGTTTTGGGGTGTGGAGCCTTGTCGCATTAACACTTACTAAAAACGCACTGAATACATTATTACTTTGGGTGTGGAATGGCTGGAAGCCAATATTTACTATTAATTTAGATTCTTTAAAAGAGTTATTTGGGTTTGGTTCTAAGATACTTTTAGTGGGCTTAATAAATACAACATATAAGAATATCTACCTCGCAGTTATAGGTAAATATATTTCATCAATGGAACTCGGCTATTATACAAGGGCTGATGCATTTAATCAATTACCATCTCAGAATATCACAAATGTTATACAGAGAGTTAGTTATCCTGTTCTTTCATCAATCAGAGAAGATATTCCAAAACTTAAAGATGGATATAGAAAGCTGATCAAGAGTACAATGCTGATTTCATTTGTATTAATGATAGGTATGGCAGCAATCTCAAAATCTATGGTTTTAACATTGATTGGGGATAAATGGTTGGTATCTGCAGAGTATCTGGAGTTACTTTGTTTTGTGGGGATGTTTTATCCGCTTCACGCACTTAATCTTAATATGCTGAATGTTCGTGGCCGATCTGATTTATTTTTAAGACTTGAAATAATTAAGAAAACGCTAGCGATTCCTACAATAGTTGTTGCAATATATTTTGGTGTGAAGATGATGATTGCTGTGATGATTATAAATTCTGTTATAGGACTATTTTTGAACAGTTATTGGTCTGGTCTGTTTATTGGGTATTCGGTCATGGAACAAATTAATGATATATTCCCTTCGTTCATTCTTGCAATTAGTATGGGGATATTAGTGTTCTTATTCGGTTTAAGTATTAATATGTCCCCGATTATAACACTTTTTGCGCAGATATTTATTGGGGGTTTGTTTACAATAGGTATTGCTGAGCTTACTAAGCTGGACAGTTATATCTATTTAAAAAACATTTTATTTGATCAAATTCGTAAAAAAGTATAGAGTAGCCGATGCTATCAGATGTATCAAAATCACATTTATTGTTTTTAAAAAGCGCTTTTAGCAGATCTGGTTCATTCATAAAAACAGATGAGGTCGTTAAATGGTTGAAATCGCGAAATATTGCGGTAAATCTAAGAATTGATAAAATTCCATTTGAAAAACTCATTCGATGGAGCTACGATATAGAAACTGGTACTATAAGGCATCAAACAGGAAAGTATTTTTCTATAGATGGCATTAGAGTAACAACAAACTGGGGGAATATAACAGAATGGGATCAGCCAATAATTAACCAGCCCGAAATTGGATATCTTGGTTTTATTGTAAAAGAATTTCATGGTGTACTGCATTTTCTTGTGCAGGCTAAAATAGAACCCGGAAACGTTAATTATGTTCAAATATCACCAACACTTCAGGCAACAAAGAGCAACTATACACAGGTTCATAAAGGGAAAAAACCATTTTATCTTGAATATTTTCAGAATGCAACTTCTGATCAAATATTGCTTGATCAGCTTCAATCGGAGCAGGGATCTCGTTTTTTGAAGAAAAGAAACAGAAATATTATAATTAAAATAACGGAAGAAGTTCCGGTCTATGAAGAATTTATATGGTTAACACTTGCCCAGATTAAGGATTTAATGCGGCAAAATAATCTGGTAAATATGGATACCCGTACAGTGATATCAGGGATTCCATTTGGGAGTTTCAATTTAGATGTTGTGGATATATTTAATTTAATAGGAAATGAAACGAGACGCACATTAGCTGAAAAAGCATTCTTGAAATCAGCCTTGTCCGAACAAGGGGCACTGCATAGTATTGAAAATATTATTACTTTTTTAACTGATCTTAAAAGCACATTTGATCTTGAAGTTACACATATACCGTTAAAGCATATAAAGAAATGGGTTTTCAATGACTATACACTACATCATGAAACTAAAAAGTATTTTAAGGTTATTGCCGTGGATGTTGAGATCGAAAATCGTGAAGTAATAAAATGGACTCAGCCTATGCTCGAACCTGCCCAGGAAGGTATTTGTGCTTTTGTTTGCAAAGAAATTAATGGTTTAATCCATTTTGCTGTTCAGGCAAGGCTTGAATGTGGAAATCATGATATTATTGAGTTTGCTCCCACTGTACAATGTTTGACAGGAAATTATCGTCAAACTAAGGAAGGGGCATTACCGTTTCTTGATTATGTATTGAACTCACCTTCAGAGAAAATATATTTCGATACATTACAGTCAGAAGAGGGTGGGAGATTTTATCAGGAACAAAATAGAAATATGATCATCATATCTGGACATGAAATCCCGCTTGAACTGCCACCACATTATATCTGGATGACTCTTAATCAGCTTTTTACATTTATTAAATTCAATAATTACCTGAATATCCAGGCGAGAAGTTTGATTGCAGCTATATCATTTGCCTGACGTATGAAAAATATAATAAATATTGGTGTATTGGGTTGCGCAAATATTGCAAAACGATCAATTATTCCAGCTATACTTGATTTACCTGAAAAGTATAATCTAAAAGGTATTGCAAGCAGAAGTAAAGCTTCTGCTGAAGATTTTGCGATACAATTTAAAACGGAATCATATACAGGCTATGACACATTACTTGCAAATGATGAACTGGATGTGCTATATATTCCATTACCAAATTCAATGCATGTTGAATGGATAGAAAAAGCGCTTGATAGAAATCTGCATGTTTTAGTCGAAAAATCTATGGGCTGTTCATACGTGGATGTATGTCGTATAAATAATATCGCATTGAAAAAAAACCTTGTACTGGTTGAAAATTTCCAGTTTAGATTTCATAAACAGTTATCGATCATTAAAAAAATGGTAACTGATGAAAAAATAGGCGAATTGAGATGTATCAGAAGTTCCTTTGGGTTTCCCCCGTTTAATGATAAAAATAACATTCGTTATCAAAAAGCTCTTGGTGGAGGTGCATTATATGACGCTGGTGCATATCCAGTAAAAATAGCCCAGGTCTTTATGGATAATGATATTGTAGTTAAAGCGTCAAGCTTGTATTTTGATTATGATCTTAATGTTGATATCTGGGGAGGTGCATATCTGCAACAAAAAGGAAGTAATCTATTTGCAGAAATAGCATTTGGATTCGATAACTATTATCAGTGTAGCCTGGAATTATGGGGTAGTAAAGGAAAAATAACAACAAACCGTATATTTACTGCAACACCTTCATTTATACCTGAAATAACGATAGAAACAGAAGAAAAAAAAGAAGTTATTACTGTTGATGCAGATAATCATTTTCAGAATATGATGGTGTATTTATATAATCTAATAAATACACATTCTATACCTCATGATGAATATGAACAGAATATTCAGCAAGCTAGAATATTAGAAGCTATAAGGAATCAAGCAAATGTTTGACAAAGCAATATATGTAACACAGCCAACGTTAGCACCACTTGAAGAATATGTTGAACTATTGAAAGGTATTTGGACGAGTGGAATATTAACACATAACGGGCCACTCGTCCAACAGTTTGAAAAAGATATAGCAGTAAAATTAGGAATAAATAATTTTATTGCAGTCACTAATGGGACTATAGCATTACAGATGTCAATAAAAGCTCTTGAACTGAAGGGAGAAATTATTACAACTCCCTTTACATGGATTGCGACAGTAAGCGCTATAAAGTGGGAAGGATGTACCCCAGTATTTTGTGATATTGAATCTGACACACTGAATATTGATCCTGCGAAAATTGAGATGCTCATTAATGAACGCACTGTAGCTATAATGCCTGTGCATGTATTTGGAAACCCGTGTAATATAGAGTCTATTGAAGCTATTGCGAAAAAATACAATTTAAAAATAATATATGATGCAGCACATGCGATAGGCTCAACATATAATGGAAAAAGTATACTTGAATATGGAGATATATCGGCAACTAGTCTTCATGCAACAAAGTTGCTTAATACAGGAGAGGGTGGAGGATGCATATCCTCTAATTTGGAAATACATGAAAAGCTAAAGCGAATACGTTTTTTTGGACATAATAAAGATAAATCTGTTATTGAGGATGGCTTTAATGGTAAAATGACGGAAATACATGCTGCATTAGGATTGGTCAATATAAAGTATTTTGAAAAAGTACTTGAAGACAGAAAATATAAATATAATCTCTATAAAGAAAGTTTCAGGAAAATATCAGAGCTTAAATTTCAAAAAATAGTAAATGGAAATAGTAATTATTCATATTTCCCTGTAATATTTGAAACAGAAGAAAACGCCTTGAAATATGAAAAGATATTAAACAATAATAATATATATCCCAGAAGATATTTTTACCCATCCGTAAATACATATTCAAATATATTTGATAATATTCAGTCCTGCCCTGTATCTGAAAAGATTTCAAAGACTATACTGTGTATGCCATTATATTACAAATTGACAGAAAGTGAGATTGAGTCAATTATTAACATTGAAAATATTATATAATATGAACTCAAGTAAACTTGGGAGCTATTATGAGGAATTTGATGTCGGTGAGGTTATCAGACACGAATTGACAAAAACAATTTTTGAGAGTGATAATAATATATTTTCATTATTAACAATGAATCACCATCCATTGCATATAAATAGACACTATGCAGAGGCCAGTCAACATGGTAAAATATTGGTTGTTGGTACACTCGTATTCTCATTAGTAGTGGGCATAACAGTTCCAGATATAAGTGGTAAAGCAATAGCAAATCTTGAGTATCAAAATATAAAACATATAGCCCCTGTATTTATTGGTGATACTATCCATGCAGAAACTAAAGTGCTAAAAAAAAGAATATCAAATACACATAATGACAGAGGTATCGTTTATGTTGAGACAGTCGGTTTTAATCAAAATAATATTCCAGTTATTTCATTTATGCGGAAAGTATTAATAAAGATGAAAATCATATGAACAGAGAAAAGCGAGCTATTATGAGGAGTCTTATGTTTGTGCCTGCACACAATGATAAACTCTTAATAAGTGCAGCAAAAAGTGATGCTGATGTGTTATTACTCGATGTTGAAGATTCTGTAAGACCGGAAAAAAATAAACAGGTCGCAAGAGATAATATAGTAAAGTTTGTCGGTGAAGGTACATTTTCTAATTTTAATGTTTTCCCAAGAGTCAATGACAGGGAGAGCGGACAGCTTTTAAAAGATTTAATGCAATTAACAATAGATGGAATAGATGGTTTTATGTACCCGAAATCATATACGGGCCAAGACATTTATTTTATAGACAAGCTTCTTGATACAATTGAATATGAAAAAAGCATAAAGAATGGCACATTTAAGCTCATCCCATTAATTGAGACTGCCGCAGCAGTATTAAATGTTCAAGATATTTGTAGAGCATCAAAAAGAGTTGTTGCAATTGCTTTTGGTTGTGAAGACTATGTAACAGATATTGAAGGTGTTCATGATGAAGAAGGCAAAAGTATATTCGTAGCCAGATCATTAATCGCAATGGCTGCAAGAGCAAATAATGTGGCTCCGATTGATACTGTTCATATTAATGTACATGATTTAATTGACCTTGAGAAAAATCTTATTATTGCTAAAAAATTAGGTTTCGAGGGTATGCTCGTACTTAATCCAAAAGAAATAGAATTAGTACATAAATATTTTACGCCCACAAAAACAGAGCTTAATGAAGCTATAGAATTGCTGAGATTAGCGGCTGAATATGAAGAAAAAGGTATTGGTGTAGCAGTAAATAAAGGAAAATTTATTGGCCCTCCTATGGTTGTAGGTGCTAAGAAAGTAATAAAAAAATATGAAAATATAGAGAAATAATAATATATGCGAATAGCTATAATGCAGCCGTACATATTTCCATATATTGGATACTTTCAATTAATAAAATCAGTCGATAAATTCGTATTTTATGATGATGTTAATTTTATTAATAAAGGTTGGATAAACAGGAATAGGATTATTGTCAATGGTATGATTAATTATTTTACCATTCCGCTTAAATCGGCAAGTCAAAATAAAATTATTAAAGAGATTGAATATCTTGATGTTAAGAAAATAATAAAGAAAATTGATCAAGCGTATAAAAAAGCCCCTTTCTATAAAGAAGTTATGCCTATTATAGAGAGGTGTTTACTGTCTGACTCATTCTATATTAGTGATTTAGCGGCTAAATCAGTTATCTGTGTATCAGAATACCTTGATATTAATATTCCATTTTATTTTAGTAGTTTGATAAATCCGGGTAATAACGGAAAGAGTAGAGTTGAGAGACTCGTTAATATTTGTAATTTATGTGATTCAAAAATATATATAAATAATTATTCCGGCAACACTTTGTATGCAAAAGAAGATTTTGCAGAATACGGTATTGATTTGCACTTTCTGAAGCCTAAAATATTTAAATACAGACAATTTAATAGTGAATTTGAGTCTGGATTGTCTATTATTGATGTTATTATGTTTAACGAGAAAGAGTTAATACAGCATTATTTAAATCAATATACACTTGTTTGATTGATAAATAGTAAAGAAAGAATAATTTATTATGAAAAAGGTTTTAATTCTTGGTGGTTTGGGCAACGGAACAGTAATTGCTCATGCTATTGTTGATGCTAATAATCGAGGTCATAAGGATATTATTTGTTCAGGGTTTGTCAATGATCAAAATGATATTACTGAAATCGAAGGATTTCCAGTACTCGGTGGCTTGAATGATATACAAAAATTACTTTGTGATGGATATTTTTTTATTAATACAATATTTAAGATTGGTGGACAAAAGGAAAGGATTCTAATATTTCAAAACTCGCAAATACCTGAAGAAAGATTAGCTACTTTTATACACCCTATGGCTTATGTGGCTCCTACAGTAACATTAGGACATGGATGTGTAATTATGCCAAATGCATCAATATCATCTGGAACCCATCTTGGTAAAGGATGTCGTGTCATGGTCGGAAGTACTATAGGACATAATAATATTATAGGAGATTATTGTTTTTTTGCAGCAAATAGTTGTACAGGAGCTTTTTTGCGTTTTGGTGATGCAGTTACAGTAAGTTTAAACTCATGTGTTAAAGAAAATCTTAAAATCGGAAATTATGCGACAATTGGCATGGGAGCTGTTGTCTTAAAAGATATAAAGGAAGGAGAGATATGGGTCGGAAATCCTGCTAAATATTTAAGGACGGCAGAATAGATTTACTTTAATGAAAAAAGAACCAGAAATAAGTATTCGTGTAATAACCTATAATCATGAAAAATATATTAGTAAATGTCTTGATGGCATTGTAAGACAAATAACAGATATTCCATATGAAATTATAATAGGAGACGATGCAAGTGATGATAATACATTAAAAATATGTGATTCATACAAAAGACGATATGATAACATAGATTTTATTATCATAAGTAACCCTTCAAATATAGGGGCACAAGAGAATGGCAAACGAGCATTAGCTTCCTGTCGTGGAAAATATATTGCGCTATGTGAAGGTGATGATTATTGGTGTGATGACCACAAATTACAAATACAGTATAATTATCTTGAAAAACATCCTGAAATTATAATTTCTGGCCATGATGCATTTATAGTTGATTCTGATGACAATATTATAAAAGAATCAAAACTCCCTGATCAATATAAACGTGATTATTCAAGCGAAGAATTAATCCTTGGTAAAGCTTGGATTTTATCCATGAGTTGGATGTTTAGACGTGTAGATATTAATAATATCCCAGAGCGACGCATGATACTTAACGGTGATACATTTTTATTATCAGTATTAGGTCAGTATGGAGGTAGTCATTATCATAAAGATATAAAGCCTGCAGCATATAGAGTACATGAATCCAGTGTATGGTCCTCACTTTCACAAAAAGAAAAGAATATTTCTGAAATAAATACCTGGTTTTGGATTAGTAGATACTACCAACGAATAGGAAGTGTTGCATATTTCAAATATTATTGGTTGAAATATTTGAAATCTGTTTTTGATGCTACTAATATAATTGATTTATCAGTGGTATATTTAAAATCTATTTTATCGATTAAGAGAATTAAAAGATTGACTCTATATATATTTAGGATACAATCTAAATAATATGTTTTATTATTTAGATTGTATCCTTCCTCCATTCCTTCCTTTAAAAGATATATTATTAATTCATTCCATTTATTTAAACTATTATGATGAAGAGCTATTCTAAATCTCTAATAGTTACTGTTATAATTCCCCTATACAATAGGTCTGAGACAATACTGCGTACACTTAACAGTGTTAAAGATCAAATACATCGTCCGATTGAAATAATTATTATCGATGATGGTTCAACCGATGATTCTGGAGAAATTGTAAAGAGGTGGAAAAACGAAAATAATTGTAATGAATTATCAATAGTATATATTAAGCAAAATAATGCTGGCGCTCCATCAGCAAGAAATAAAGGGTTAAAATTATCTACTGGTAAATATATTCAGTTTCTTGATTCTGATGACACATTAGAGCCGGAAAAGATAAAAAAGCAGATAGACATTTTAGAGAATATTGAAAATGAAATAGCTATTTGTGACTTTCGATTTTTATATGAAAAAGATAAACAAGTAAGGATTGTTAAAAACGATGGTGAATTAATTAAGGATATGTCAAATGGGAAAAGTATATATACATCTACCCCGCTAATTAAAAAGAACTTGTTGTCTACTAATAATATATTATGGAATGAAAATCTAACAAGAAATCAGGATATAGACTATTTGTTTAAAGTGCTTTGTGTTGCAAAGTCCTATATATATACTCCTGGGGTTTGGTGTAATTATATAATTCATAGTGGGGGACAAATATCCGATGAATATCTTTCAACGCAACCGCAATATATAAAAAGAATTAAAAGTTTGTGTGTGTTTTCATATCGTTTAAGACGTGTTTTATCTTTAAAGCGTAAGAAGTATTTGTTTGAGGCAGTAGTCAGGCTGTTACTAAGCATGATAATGTATTTGATTAAAAAATATTTAAATATAAACAATATAAACCCTAAGGCGACATATATATAAAATATTAAATTGTGTTTTGATTTAGGCGTTCTTTTATCATATTATCATATATGAATAAAAATAGCTAAAATATATTTATATGATCAGGCAAGAAAAATGAATATTATTGTTTCAGGTATATATATAGCACTTATAGCTGTATTTGCATTCAGGAAAGATTATACTAATTTAATTGTATTGATGGTCTTGTCATTACTTGGAAATATGTTTTATTTTGATTTTTATGGCAGTAGAATTCAAGCTTATCAGTTGATTCCGCTTTCAGTAATATTTTTTGATAAAGTATTTTATAAAGTTTTACTCAATAATATAATAAGAGAAATTCGTTATGAGTATATACTGCTTTTATTAACTGGTTTCTTGTTTGGATATTTAATCCCATGGGATATTGGGGATTCGGAAAGAACTTGGTCACAATTACCCGAAGGTCGAACTATTGTTGCGCTTATAAGGATTGCACTTGAGATAAATATTATATACTTTGTTTATTTTGTATTTGTAAATGATCTTGTTGAAATAAATGAATTATTAAATATTATTTCATTTTTTGTTATATTTATTGTTCTTGTCGCGATAGTTGATGCTATTATTGGCTATCCTATATACAAACATATATTTAATGTAGGTAGCTATTTTGAAAGAATGTCTGGTCGATTGCTTGGATTTTCTCATGAACCCAGGGGTTTTGCGAGAACTCTTGAAGCAATGGTAATGCTTTTATTTATATCCTATATAAATGGATATCAATTTAAATTCAGGAATACATCAGTTATAGTTGGTATGCTTGGTGTTTTGTTGAGTTTCTCTTTTTCATCATATATATTGTTAGGTGTTTCTTTTGTGTATTTATATAAAAGTGAAATATTTAAAGCAAGATCACTATTTATATTTATGGGGGTTGTGATTATTGGTTTTATTTTTTATTATATGGTTAAAGATAATCCTAAAATAGCATTAATAACTTCAAGATATGATATGGTAACAGAAGGACGTGAAGAATATCTTATGGAGGGGGAAAATGTATTATTTACAAGATTTGAGCTTTTTGATAGAGCGGCACTAAATTTCTTTTCTGATAACCCACAACATTTACTTATTGGTACAGGGCCTAATTTGATTGGGATTCCATCTTCTAAATATATGGATAAAAGTGCCATTGTTACCTTTCAAGGTCAGCTTTCCGGAATCCCAGGTATCGGACTTGTTAACTTATTATCTCGATCTGGTATTATTGGCCTTTTATTGTATTTGTTATTTTATTTTAAGATTAGTCACAAACTCAAAAAACTAAGCAATAAATATCTTGGAGATATCTTTACTATATCATTTATAACTTATTTGTTAGTTCAAAATCCTATATTCTTTTTTGCGATTGGTTTCGTTTTATCAGAGATGGGAAAAAATATTAGTGATCAGGATAATATATAAGCAGTATATTATGTTATCATTTTGAATATAATCCCATGATTATATTCAAAGGTGCTTTAGACGAAAATGATTGTTCATTTTCACAATTGATTCCATACCCCTTCCCGTAAAGCCTTTGATTATTTATTAAGTATATGAATTAGCTATAAAAATCAGAGCTATTAGTTTTTCTGTAAATATTATATTTATGAAAATTTCAATAATAACGCCTTCATTTAATCAAGCTGATTATGTGTCAACATGTCTCGCATCTGTTTCTGGTCAAATCTATGCAAATATTGAACATATAGTAGTTGATGGAGGTTCAACAGACCGTACAATCGAACTGTTAAAGGAGTTTAAACAAAAAGATTCAAGATTAATATATTCTTCCGCTCCTGATGAAGGACAAGGTGATGCAGTAAACAAAGGTTTTTTGAATGCTACAGGCGATATAATTGCATGGATAAATTCGGATGATTATTATTTTGATGAATCAGTATTTGAACACGTTGTTGGTTTGTTTAAGTCTAATCCTGATATAGATATTATTTACGGTGGAATGGCTTATGTGGATTCCTGCGATAAACTTCATCATGTGCGTATACCACCAAAATATAATTACGATCTGCTCACAAGAATAGCCTATATCGGTAACACTAATGCATTTTATCGAAGGAAAGTGATAGAACGTCATCTATTAGATAAGAATTACCATTTTGTAATAGATCATGAATTTATGTTACGGATAACAAAAGACTTCAAGGCTCTTAGAACTCAAAAGGTACTTGCGTGCTTTAGAGTTCATTCTAACGCAAAAACACAAGTCATGTCAAAAAAAAGCAAGGATATAGAACGAATAAGACGAAATGAATATCATGGAATTAGAACGAATCTATACTACAGGATATTGCTTTATCGAGACAGGATCATATACCGTCTCAGAAATCTATATAATGATTATAAGTATCTATCAGCAGTTAAAGAAAATCCGCCCTTTAAAAAATTTATTACACGGTAGTCTGAAAATTAAAAAAATAGTAATGTGAAAAAATGGATTTTAGTTACTATAAGCGGTATTGATGGTGCCGGAAAATCTACACAGTTGGAACTTCTTGATCGTTATTATATCGAACAAGGTTTTGTGCCGGTTTATCTCTGGACCAGAGGTGGTTATACTTCAGGAATAAATTCTGTTAAGAATATACTAAGAAGGTTTTCAGGTAAGAGGTTGCCATCATCCGGAAACAGTCAAAAGAGAGATGAGATATTTGGAAATCAGTATGTTCAGAGAATCTGGCTTATCATTGCCATTATTGATCTTTTGAGGGTGTACACAGTGCAGGTGCGTTTTTGGCTTTTACAGGGAAAGGTCGTGATCTGTGATCGATATATATGGGATACTCTCATTGATTTCCAGATTATGTTCCCTCACTTGAAAGTCGAGAACTGGTTACTTTGGAAGACGCTTGTTTTATTGACTCCCAAGCCATCCTTACAGTGCTTGCTTACCATTCCTATTGAGTTGTCCGAAATTCGCTGTGCACAAAAAAATGAACCATTTCCTGATTCATCCGAGAGATTTATTCACCGCTATGCACTCTACAAGGAGGCTCAGAAGCTTGCACGATGGCATGTTCTTGATTCTGCACGTCCGGTAGATATTGTTTTTGGCGACATAAAGAGATTATTGCCATGACAAGATATGAGGAAACACTTTCCTCTGTTGAGGAGCTTCTTATTCTTGCCTTGAGGCACGAGAGAACTCTCTTTCAGCGTAAGAGGATTTACTCTGTTTATCAGGAGAAAGGTGATGAGGCGGTTTTTGAGTGTGCCGCTGAGAACAAGGTGATACCAATGGTTGCTCACGGTTTGATGGAATCTGTTCCTGTTGAGCATTTGGCTTTGCGTTGGAGTAAATCTCACAAAGAGGCTGAGCAGAAGCTTCAAGGTTTTTTCATTGAGCTGGACCGACTGGCTTTGCTTGCAGAGCAACAAGGTATACGATTTGCGGCCATCGAAAATGGTGGTATAGCTCGGGGCGTTCAGCATTGCAGAGGTTGTTTCGCTTCAAGTGACCTTGAACTCCTTGTGGAAAAGGAAGATATGTCACAATTTGAACTTTTACTTTTTGAAGAAGGTTTTACTCGAGGTTCACGAGAGCGTTGTGCTTCAGAAAATTCAAGCCAATGGGATCGGGATATCATTGGCTGGGATAATTACTGCAAAACATTGGCTGACGGTAATATATTCTGGTTAAATATCCAGTGGAGGCCGGTATTGCGGCGCTGGGTTCCTATGGAGCAGGGGCTAACTACACGAGACTTGATTGACCGTTCAATATTGATAAATGGTTCAGAGTCGAGAGTGCGAATCCTTGCTCCAGAAGATAATCTTTTGGTCTGTGCGCTCCATGTTGCAAGTCATTCGTATGTTCGCGGCATTGGACTGCGACTGCAGCTTGATGTTGATCATCTTGTTCGTAATGTTAATATTGACTGGCCACAATTTCTGAATCTTGTTCGGTGTCATCGGGCAGAGGAGCTGGTCTTTCTTTCCCTTGCGATTCCTGCAAGTCTGCTGGATACGCCAATTCCTGAAGGTGTTCTTATCGCACTTATCCCATCAGAGCGAAGGAGGGGGTTTCTGTTTAAACTTATTTCTGATGCTGGAGTGTTAAACCGGCATAAACACAAGTTTACGTTTTTGCAGTTAGTGCGGCTTGAGATTGCTTTATCACGCGGGATGATTGATGGGCTTCGGCGGGTTTTCCTTCCATCTGCGGATTGGATCAAAGAAGGGTACAGTCTTCAGAATAATCGATCGCTCATATATTTTTATCTCCATAGAATTTTCAGTCTTGCTAAACGAAGACATGCCTGATGACCACGGGATATCATTTTCTTGATAGAGGTGAATTGTGAAGATAGAGCAGCTTCTCGAAAGAGAGCCATTTGGCAAGATTCTTGAAGTGACCTTGTCACGCTTTTTCTCTGAATATTATGGCAGGCCGTACCAAGTGGTTTGGAAGAAATTGGCGTTGTATGAGCGTTTTGTTAAAGCTGTGCGTAGTGATGGAGAGCGTTTTTATTGCAATCCATTTCTCAATATAATATTCGCTCAAGATGCAGACCAGTCTGTATTCGATTTTCTTACTGTCAATTATCGGCATACACCGCATAAATATCGTCGACAACTGCAGAAGATTTACGTATCACTTGTGGCTAATCATTATACTGCAAAATTATTTACCACATATTGCCTTGATATCAAGCCTCGTTTGCCTGGATCCTCAAATATCGTGATTCTTGGAGGGAACAACCGTATCAGGCTTATAGATTTACAAAATAAGCGTTCATGGGATATTTTGAAAGACTCCTTTGATTTGGAGTATATGATTTCAGAACTAACAGCGCGTAAAAGAGAAGGGAGTTGGCCTTTTCCTCGATTAGGCACCATAGCACATGATAACACCTGGTTTGAGGCTGAGTATGTTGACGCAGTTAGTCTGAACAGGTTGACTGAAGAGGAAAGTAGTCCACAATTAATGAAGCAGGCTCTGGAGTTTCTTGGTGTATGGCTGGAAAAAACGGTAACCTCGTGTTCTGTAGAGAGTTATTTTCAGAGTTTGGTTGCTCGGATTAAAATAAACTGTGATGCAGCTTTGTTTTGTAAACAAGATCGGGACATGATTGGAGAGTGGATCTTATCAGCACAAAATATTCTTGGGCGATTGATGGTGGATTCCGGAGAGCTTTTTGTGGATATTGCAGACGGGCATGGTGATTTTCAGTATGGTAACATTCTTGCATGTAATAATAGGCAGGTATGGATTGTTGATTGGGAGCATGCAGGTAAAAGGCAGTACGCATATGATTATCTTGTTTTTTCATTGTACAGCCGTTTTCCATCGGGTTTGTCGGAACGCATTCTCTCTTCCCTGCGAGATGGTGACTATGTTTCGCAGCGACTACCAGGGCTGTCGATTCGAATGGCCAGACTGCTGGCGGATAATAAAAAAAGACGGCTTATGCTGCTATTGTTTATCCTTGAGGAATTGCTCTGGAGTACGCGTGAGAATTCAAATCCGTGTTTTTTACAGCAAAGTGGTTCCTGGCTGCAACTCAAACAGGAAATTGGACGATCCCTTAACTATATCAATGATTCCTGGGCTGAACAACGTGTTTCCAGCCAGAATCTCGGATAAGCAGAGAAATCTATATGAATTATCAGATAATTCGAAATTTGTTGATGAATAGTGAATCGGTTATTGTTCAATAGAAACGGAAGTATTCAATTATAGAATATCTGTTTTTAAGGTGTCTTACAAGTACAGATACTAATATCAAAACAATAATAAAATATATTGATTAATTTTGAGTATACATATGCTGTTACTAAATAAATATATAAAGGTAAAAATCGGCAGTTCATCTTTTTATACATGCAGGTAAGTTTATGGGGCCTCACGTTAATAAAAACAGCTTTTACAAAGTAATTTCATTGAATAGTTATAAATTAAGTAATTTTAATGGATAGTGGAAGATATAGTAAATTTCTATTTTTGAATCAAGTTTCAGGTTCATTATTTCGTGAGTTAGCTGAAGATGTTGCAAATCAAATTGGCCCATCTGATTTGTTAACTGGTTATAAATATGAGATAAACCGTTTTACTAATTCACGCTTAACAATTATTGAAGCCCCCGAATATGATCGTAAAACTGTGATGACTCGCTTTTTAAGTTGGATAAAATACTTTATTGCAGCATTAAGAGTGTCATTTAAAAGTCATCCTGCTACAATAATTTTTATAGTATCGAATCCGCCATTTCTTCCGCTTATTGGATATTTGTTGAATCTATTACGTCGCCAACGTTATGTGGTATTGGTTTACGACATCTATCCTGATATTCTTGAAAGCCTTGGAGAAATCAAAAAAAATGGTTTTATAGCACTATTGTGGCGTGCGTTTAATCGACATGTATGGAGTAAGTCCGAAATAGTATTTACGATAGGAGAATACATGAGAAATAATATAAATACAATCATTCCAACTGAAAAAATATCAAAGGTTATAGTTATTCCTAACTGGGCTGATGAATCATTTATTAAGCCAATAGAAAAAGAAAAAAATTGGTTTGCGATTGAAAATAGTCAAATAAATAAGTTGACCGTACAATATTCCGGAAATATTGGTAATACAAATTCAGTTAAAACGATAATTGATGCTGCCATAATAATGAAGGATGATATTGATATATGTTTTATGATTATCGGCACAGGCTCTAAATGGGGTATTATAAAAAAAAATATTATTGATGCAAATTTGACAAATGTTAAGCTTCTTCCATTTCAAAATGAAGATATAGTTCCATTTTCATTGGCGACTGCTGATATTGCTATTATCACTCTTGAAAAAGGTATTGAAGGACTCTCTGTGCCAAGTAAAACAGCTTATGCAATGGCATCCGGTGCAGCTTTAATAACTATATCATGTGGAATGAATGAAATATCGGATGTCGTAACGAATAACAAATGTGGGATAAACATAGAGCCAGGGGATAGTGAAGGACTTGCACGTGCAATAAGGTATTTTAAGGAAAATAAAGAGTATTTATCCAGTTGTAGAGAAAATTCACGCAAATCAATGGAGTTATTATATTCGAGGAGAAATATTCAACAATATATTTTTTTATTGTTGCGGTTAAGTGAGCAATGATGCGGTCTATCAATAACAGATTGATTTAATTATAATGGTAAAAAAAACAGTTTGTAATATATTATTCAGTACTGATGAACGTATGGGAGGGACTGTGGTTGCGGCGGTTGAATTGGCTCGCGCGTGTGCAACAGAGATTCCGCAGCTATTTATAACTGGACCGACAGATACAAAATATAATTATATAAACGATATCGATTTGCCTGTATATACCTTGAAGTTAGTATCCATATTAGGCTTCAGTATAATGCCGTCATTGGGAAATGTGCTTAACAAATATAAAGATATTATTGGCATCTTGCATATTCATGGAATGTGGAACTTCTATAATATTCAGGCAGTTATTTGGGCTAAAAAAAATGGCATACCAGTAATATGGACAGTGCATGGCGAGTTAGATCCTGTTCGTATAAGGTCGAAAATTTTAAAGAAATATCCGTATTTTAAATTACTATTTCCATTTCTCAGGAAAGAAGTGAATGTGATTCGTGCTATTACAAAGCAAGAGAAAAAGTATATTCTTAATCATGGGTTTAATAATAAAGTCATTATTATCCCTAATGGTGTAAATACACAAGCATTATCATCTGGTGATGATAAAATGAAATTTAAAAAATTAATAGGAGCTGACCCTCAGAAAAAAATACTTTTATTTGCTTCTCGAATAAGTCCTGAAAAAGGTATAGAACTGCTGCTTAATAGCTTTAACTCTATAAGTAAAGAGTGTTCTGATTGGGAACTCGTCGTTGCTGGTTCAACAGTTGGGTCAACAAATGAGTGGTTAAGGAAAATAAAATCGATAATTGAAAGCAATTCGCAAATTCGTTACATAGGTCATTGGCCAGCTAATGATAAAGCTACTCTTTTTAATGCCGCTGACTGTTTTATATTGCCAAGTATGTCAGATGTTATGAGTCTTGTTGTTATGGAGGCAAGTTCATATTCAATTCCGAGTATAATTACTGTTGGTTGTGATTTTAATGAGTTATATGAGACGGGCGGTAGTTTTATGATAAAGAATACTGGTTTTATGGAAGAATTAAAAGCAATTCTTACGACCCCAATTATATTTTTCTTTTATAAATTTATGTGCAATTATCCCTTTATTAATAAATACGTCAATAGGG
>JAAXXA010000916.1 GCA_013334735.1 Bacteroidota bacterium | reverse complement strand
TTTTATTCCCGTTGTAAGGCATTTAATATCTATTCCAGCAGGAATGGGAAAAATGAATATAATTAAATTTTCTGTTTATACCATAATAGGAGCAGGAATATGGAATGCTTTCCTTACTTATGTAGGAATTATATTAAAAAATAACTGGGAAGAAGTGCTTAAATACAGTACCGCGATCGATATAGTTGTAGTTGCCGGACTATTTATTGTTTGTGTTTATCTTATCTATAAATTAGCTAAAGGATATAAAGAAAAAAAAACATCAAAAAACTCCTGATTCAAATGTTACTATAAGATTTAATAAATTTGATTTGGAATATTTTTTTTTGTATCTTTACTTGTTATACTTTTATACATTGTTTTTAAATATAAATATATTGGTATAATTGATTGACGAAAAAGTAAGCTAAAAAATTTACATCATGAAAACAATACTAAATCCTTTATTTGCTTCGCTTTTAGTAATATTTATTAGCGCTAAAGTTGTCCAATCTCAATCAGCAATTGGTCAACTTGAATCAATCTCAGGTCAAAAGATTAACACATCTTCAGTTTCTTCGCCATCAATGTCGAACATGGTTGGCGGAGCAATTATGCAAGGTCTTATTTCAAATATATTTGCTCCTGTTGACACTAAACAGCAAGAAGCTGAAGCAGCCGCTAAAGCGCAGGCCGAGCTAATTAAACAACAACAAATTGCTGCTGAAAAAGCAGAACAGAAACGAATTAAAGATTCTACAGACCTTGCGCATCATAATAAGATGATGCAATTGTATCAACCTTTGTCCGGCACACAAAATACAGAATTAAAACCTTTACCATTACCTGCCCCTGCCCTTCTGAGGACTGCTGATGTAGATAAAGCAATAAAAACAAAACCGGTACCCCCTCTTGCCGAATCCGTGCCCGAAAAAGCTAAAGAAAGTCATGAATATATTGAAATCGGACAAGATTTAGTTTTAGAAATGGTACCTCCCGGATGGGTTGGCTATGGGCTGAAAGCAGGAATAAATTTATGTTTCGAGGATTTGAAAGCGGCAGTAGATGTGTATAACGGGAAACCTTGCCCCAGCACATCAACAATGATTACGAATGCGCTTCAGAAAACTGCAGAAGGAATTATTGATGATAAAGCAATGCATTTTGCAAAATATATTGGTATAAAATCAGGTTTTAAACCTTTGAACATACATAACGCTGTAAAGACCTACGAATGGGCTACTGAAGCTGTTGACAGGTTTAAAGAAGGATATCAATTTGGAACAGATATCCAAAAAATTTGGTAAATCAATATATAAATAGATGAAACCTGTTTGCAAAATACTTACAATTGCTTTTATTACAATTTGGAACCTGTCTGTTTACGGGATATCCCCGGATAAAGATGATTCTCTTCGCGTTGAAGTTCTGTTAGGCAGTAAAATGCTTGAGGATATTCAAATGGATGTAACATTTATTAATTCGCTGAATGTTACATCTAACCGGCATATTTTACTTTCATCAACTAATCAGTTTTATTTATTAGGATG
>JAAXXA010000915.1 GCA_013334735.1 Bacteroidota bacterium | reverse complement strand
CCTGCTGTACCGGTGAAAAATTTACCAATCCCATTAACAGTATATGATTTAACGTAAATTAGTTTGTCTTTTTTTACAGGAACATTGTTAGTAGTACTATAAGTGTTAATATCAATGTTCTTTTGACTTTTTACAATGGAATCTAATAAAAGGGAGTCAGGTAATTTTCCGTTATAAATGGCAAGAAACTCATCAAGTGCGTTTGGGTCATATAAATCAATACTTGTTGAATCAAAATATGCTGAGTCATTTTTTAGATTTTGATCGGTTATTTTTTTAATACTTTTTTTATTCTTAACGGTATTCTCATTTACAATAGCTTCATCAGTATTTTCTTTACTGAAAAAATTATTAAAATAAAGTTTTGCTTTTTCAAAAAAGCCAAATTTGCTTATTGATTTATCTCCTTGCCACCAAAAGATGCTCCATGTTGCAAAAACACCAATAAAAATTCCTACTAATAAATAAGAAATTTTGTTTTTTGGCTTTTTCATTTTTTGATATAATTAAAATTGACAAACTGACAGATTAAAAAATCAAATGAAATTTTGACTTAGTTAAATAAAAAGCAAATGTATAAAAACTCAGATTATTATTTTTTAAATTTGATTAACATTTTTTAACAATAAGCTAACAATATTGCAAATTGAACACCGTTCAATGCAAATGCAATCAACAAAGGCGTTTTTTGTATGTACGAAAGGTCTTAAAGGCATAAAATTTGATAACATTTTGAATTTTTTTAATAACAAAAAATATATAATATGAAAACAAAGAAGATTTTATTTACTGCTTTTATAGCTTTTATGGGTGGATCTTTCGCATTAGGTTCATTTGCATTGATCAGTAGATTGACACACAAACGAACAAGTGTTCAACAAGAAACTCCAGTACAATTTGCATCACATTCCTCTATTGTTCCAATAGGAAGTATGGACTTTGTGAAAGCAGCCGAACTATCTGTGCACGCAGTAGTTCACATAACAACAGAATATAAACAAAAAAACGCAGTATTTAATGATTTTTTTGGCGGATTTTGGGATCCATGGGGCACTCAGAAATATCAATACCAACAAACACCTGTTAAAGCATCAGGATCAGGTGTGATTTTATCAGACGATGGATATATTGTAACTAATAACCATGTGGTCCAGGATGCAAGTTCAATTGAAGTTACATTAAATGATAAAAGAACTTACGAAGGTAAAATTATAGGTACAGATGTGGGAACTGATTTGGCATTGATTAAAATTGAAGAAAAAAACTTACTTTTTCTGCCTTATGGTAATTCGGATAGTGTTAAAGTTGGCGAATGGGTTCTTGCTGTAGGTAATCCATTTAATCTTACTTCAACGGTAACCGCCGGTATTATAAGCGCTAAAGCCCGCGATCTTAATATTCTGGGGAAAAATTCGTCGATTGAGTCTTTTCTTCAAACTGATGCTGCCGTAAATCCCGGAAATAGTGGAGGCGCTCTTGTGAACACAGCCGGACAACTTGTGGGAATTAACGCTGCAATTGCTTCCAGT
>JAAXXA010000296.1 GCA_013334735.1 Bacteroidota bacterium | reverse complement strand
AAATAATGTATATACAAGTATGGTGCTTATTAAATATTAATAGATATTAGTATGGGTAGAAATATTGCTGAAATGATTTTTGATCAGCTATTGTCTTATGGGATTAAGCATGTGTTTCTTGTGCCAGGTGATGATCCGTGTTTACATTTAGCAATAGAGAATAGTGTTGCGCCAATAATAATGAGAGATGAAAGAGCAGCCGCATTCGCTGCTCAGATATATGGTCGCATAAAAGGGCTTGGTTGTTTTGTTACTTCGCATGGACCAGGAATGACAAACTCTATAACAGGGTTGGCAGCGGCGTTGCTAGATAAAGATCCTGTTGTAGCTATTCATAGTTGTTTGCCTATAAATAAACATGGGATTAATTCTCATTCACATGTTTCACCTGAAATAACTCATGCAGTAACAAAATCATTTACGGTAATAGATAAGGTATTTGGGGCAAAAGAAAATGTTTGCGAGGAGATAAAAAAGGCTAGAGGTGCATCTTATGGGCCGGTATCGATCCATCTGCCTTTTGATATGTCATCTGTTATACTAGAACAGGAATGTGATTTAAGTCAGGTAGATGAAGCAGAATGTGAAGTACAAATCATTGATACGATTGAGGAAAAGTCAGTAAATGGAAATATTGCTGTCGTTGTGGGGGGGGGCGTAAAAAGGGGAAAATGCGAAGGACTCGTAAATGATTTTATTTCTAAAGTTAAGGCATATCCATTTGCCTCAATGGCTGGTCGTGGCGGAACATTATGTGAAGATGAACTGTTTGTCTCTAGGCATAATATTGATCATATGTGTGAAAAATATAATATAGATTCTATAATTGCCTTGGGTCTTGATGATTCGGAAGGATTAAAGATAAATAATCAGAAAAGGAGGGTGATTGATGTCTCTGATGAGCCTGCTGTATTGGGGGTAAAAGAAAAGTATTCTGGTAAAATCGAGCATGGCTTGAAAAAAATTATCAAGTATATCGGTGATAATAAAAAAGAGAGAAGTTGTGTTTTCCGAGAAAAATCATTTCATCCTATAGAAGTCTCAGCAGAAAACTCGGCACATTATCCTGGATATGTAGTTGTTGATACCGGCTTATTTCGGCATGCTTGGGGATCAAAGTTTATCCCTAGATTTAGCACTCAATTGCAAGTATCAAATGGTATTTCATCAATAGGATGGGCGTTGGGTGCAAGCATTGGTTTGAGTGTTGCTACAAATCAAAAAGTTTTGGCTGTTGTTGGTGATGGAAGCTTATCTATGTCATCATCAGAATTGTTTTCTATTATGCAGTATGACTTGCCGGTTGATATTTTACTTGTGAGGGATAATTCGTATGGAATGATTAAGCGGCTAGAGGAGGAAGTGTTGGGTAGTCATACAAAGTTGACTAATCTATGTTCATTAGATTATAAGAGGTTGGCTAATGTGTTTAAGTTTAAGCATTCAATATTTAAAGATTCAATCAGTATGAATGATTATACTGCATGTAATATGGGAAGGCGTTTTTATGAATTAAGGGTCGATTATTCAACATATAAATTTGGCCATAAATTATGAATGTGATTAATCATGCTATATTTGATCTTGATGGCACATTGGTTGATACGATTCCTGATATAGAGAATTGTATAAATACAATTCTGAATGAATACGAGATTAAGGCTTTTGAGGGTGATGTGATTCGTAAAGAGCTTGGGTATGGCAGTGAGCATTTGTGGTCTTGTATAAGAAGTAAACGGGGCCTTACAACGTCATTTGTTAATGATCTTCGTGCGATATATGATAAATATTATGAAGATAATTGCACTGTTTTATCACAACCATATGATGGAATAAAAGAACTTATAATTGACTTGCAAAGGATTGGTTGGTATGTATCTGTTTTGACAAATAAAAAAAATTCGTCAGCAAAAAAATGTGTCAGAAATTATTTTCAGAATATACCACTTGATAGGGTGATTGGTATTTCTAAAGATATTGCAGCAAAGCCATCTCCGGAGGGTATAAACCATTTAAATGGGATGTTGGGGAGCAAAGGAAATGTAAATACTGTATTGATAGGAGATGGTGAGACCGATGCAAAGGCAGCATTGTTGGCTGATGTTGAGTTTATTGGCGTATGCTGGGGTTACAGAAGTAGGTCTGATCTCGAACTAGCTGGTGTAAAAGTATTTGTTGAAAACCCTAAAGAGTTGTATATGAGATTGCGCGGGCTTTTTTGAGAACTTTTATATTGCATATTAAACGTTTTGATATAACGGACTATGGATTATCAACAAATAAGTAACTTTATTATAGTTGTTGGGGCAATTGTGGGGGCGGCATATGGTATTCCTCAGGCGATTTTGCACTGGAAAGATGTGTTAGAAAGAATTGAAAGTGACAAGCAGGAAAAGGAAAAGATGCGGCATGCAATATCTGGGACAAAGCAGTTTATTAGAATTGTTGCTATATTGAATGGTGATCTAATATATTCAAAGGAGTCATATAGGGGGTTTAGAGATGAGATATCAAGATTGCTTGAAGAAACCGAGTATGAAGTTATATTTCGAGATGCGGTTGGCTCGTCTAGGAATGATGAGGATGATATAAATAGAAAAGCATTTGATGAGGCGATTAGTTCATTTAATGGCGAACTTCCTGATTTTTTGGTTGTTTTTGGTACACGTGTTGCGCAATATGCTGTAAAAAATTATTCAAATATATATCCGATAATATTTGTCGGAGTTACTGATCCGGTGAAATCAAAGATTATTCCAAGTTCATCAGCATGTGGGATAGCTGGTGTAACATATGGAATATCTATGGCTGAAAGGCTGGATTTTTTACGTAAAGCATTTCCACTATTATCAAGCATCGGTTATATATATCATGAATCAGTGCCACAGGATTTAGCGCTTAAGGATGAGTTTATAAGATATGTTTCAGAGCTCCCGGGATATCCTGATAAGTTTCCGGTAATTAATATTGCTGAAAAAGAGCCTGATATGGAGTTGAAGGGAAAGATAGATATATTTATCGGTTGGGCATATTTGAATGATAAAATGGCAAAGTATTTAGATATGGGCCTTCCTTTGGCAGGAAATAATATCGAGCAATGTAGGGTTGGCGCTGTTGCTTCAACTGGTAATGATGATGTTAAGGTCGGACGATTAGCTGCAGAAAAAATTTTGTATAAGCATTTAGTTCAAGGGATATCTTTAAAAAATTTGCCGCTAATACAGCCAGGGAAAGACGATAAAACAGCAAGACTGTTCGCGGTTAATCTTACAACTGCAAGAAAATACGGCTTATCTGTTTTAGAAAGAAATAAACTAGAGAAAATCGCAAGGGTTTATAGTTGATTTTGTTGTGATTATTTGGTGATAAAAAGATAAAGAGATAAGTGCTATATATTTTTGAATGATAATGTATGTAGAGAAAAAAAAATACTACAACTTTAAGCGGTGGGGCATTTATGCGATTCTTTCACTATCGTATGTTCTTGTTTTTTTTCAACGTATGGCTCCTGCGGCTGTTGCTGATGATCTGATGAGGGCTTTTAGTGCTGATGCTTCCACAATAAGTATGCTTTCGGCGATATATTACTATGTGTATACACTAATGCAGATACCTTCAGGAATATTATCCGATAAAATTGGCGTTAAAAAAATTATAACAATTGGTAATATTGTGGCAGGGATTGGCACTATCATATTTTCAGTATCACATTTAGTTGTCTATGCATATTTAGGGCGTTTTATAATAGGATTAGGTGTGTCGGTGATATTTGTCGGCTTTATGAAAAATAACTCCACTTGGTTTGAGGCTAAGATGTATTCACTAATAAGTGGTCTTACTGTGTTGATTGGCAATATAGGCTCTGTTATTGCATCAGGGCCACTTGTTGAAATATTGCATCTATATAAATGGAGGGTTGTATTTTTATGGTTGGGTTTTTTGTCAATTATATTAGGCGCATTATCTTATTTGTTTGTTAAGGAAGGTGAGTATTATAACGGCGAATCCGTGAGTGGAATTTGGCGGATCAATGATTCGCAGATGCATGGATATCATAATATCGAATCAATAATTAGAAATAAAGATATAAGGATAAGTGCGATTATAAATTTTGGAATAGTAGGGTCATATTTTGCCTTTATAGGATTATGGAGTGTTCCATACATTATGGACGTTTATAAAATTGTAAGAGATGAGGCTATTATATACAATACAGTATCATTGATAGCCTTTGCTATAGGTGCTTTTTGTATAGGATATGTTTCTGATTATTTAAAAAAAAGACGAATAATTCTTATTATTGGAAGTGGCATATATATGTGTGTATGGATATGTATGATGTTGTTTGGTCATGCATCTAATGTGATGGTATTATTGTATTATACGCTGCTTGGTGTATCGTCGAGCACTGCGGTTCTTACATATACAATATCAAAAGAGTCGGTGGAACGTGATTGTACTGGTTTGGCAATAAGTATTGTAAATGTCGGATTATTTCTAGGCGCAGCTATAATCCAAAGCATTATTGGGTTTACATTAGATCACTCTTGGAAAGGTGGATTAAGAGATGGTATTAGAATGTATGATGAGAATGCATATATTTGTTCGATATATTATATTATAGTGTTTGCAGTA
>JAAXXA010000295.1 GCA_013334735.1 Bacteroidota bacterium | reverse complement strand
CAATAAACTGTTAACAGGATTAGTTACAGGTGAAGCGGAAGTTATGCTTGTAAGAGCTACCCTCGGTATTCGCATTCCTTGATTCGTACTGCTCACATCAAGCATTGCTGAGGTATGAGCTTCAGCCCCGGTGGTGTTAATAGCGGCGCCTCCTTGAGAAAAAGCGATATTTATTGCTATTATATTCGCAATCAAAAAGATTGATAATTTTTTCATAAAATTTAAAATTGAGTTACCTTTTTAGTCTTTTTCGTTCATCTTTTTGTAAGTATTGATTTAATTGTATTATTACTTAAAACAGTTTTATGGCTTGCCAATTAATATTCATCGCACTAGTAGGTGATTCATTAACTTTCATCTGCACATAAGATTTACCATCTGTGACGTAAGCCGTCCTTAGCAACTGGAAACTCATAGTTTTGCTGTTAGGTGCAAGACCACCGAATGTTGAAGGAATAGCCGTAGCATCGGTGCTATTTGTCCCTTGAAATACATGCACTAAAAAGACAGCTACTTCTGAATAAAGATTCCCGCCATGATCGCACGAGTTTACAGGTCCAACTTCAACCAAGAAAGTTCCGGTTCCAACAATACCACTATCAAATACGTTAAACCATACTCCATTGGAGTATTGTACACTGATAGTACCAGAATAATATCCACTAAAAATCCTACTGCCATCAATTGCATAATCTCCACTTACATCGAGTTTCTGAGCAGGACTCGTCGTTCCGATGCCGACATTACCGCCGCTTGGATTGAACACGATGTTCGATGGGTTTCCATTGTCAAGCACCTGCAACACACCTGACATCGATGGCAAGCCGCCGGTGCCAATGTAAAATGAGTAATTTGGATTGGAATCGACACCGAAGCGCAGGCTCCTCATCGTCGTCGGATTGTTTACTGTAACTGTTTTGACAATATCCAACACATTGTTCGGACTCGTCGTTCCTATGCCAACGTTACCGCCATAAGTAAGAACAAATTGCTCATTGAGTCCCTGATGTCCCATCATTAAATAACTATTTGCGGGTGTTGATGAATATCTATAACCTATCCATGCATTTTTACCAGCATCTTTCCCAAATTTAAGATTCATTCCATCGCCACTTGCAATATCTGGTATATATGCTTGAAATGGATTTGTCCAATTGCCATCAGTCGCTTTATTTATTTCCAGCTTTGAACCTGGACTTGTTGTTCCGATGCCAACATTGCCAATATCGAAATGGAACGATGAAGCGCTGAAGCCAATGGGAATGACAGTACTTGTTCCACGGTTATATCCAAGTATATTACCTTCTCCGCCAAAATAACGAATTTCAAGACCCACTCCAGATGAGAATACAGGTTGGTCAAATCCGGTAATCCGAAGAGTTCCACCGATTTGAGCATTACCGTTGGACACATCAAATTTCGCCCCCGGATTCGTCGTTCCGATACCGACTTTACCATTAGCCATAATCCGCATTTTTTCAGCGCCGCCGGTTTTAATAACCAAAGGTTTGGAATCTGTTGTTCCTATAAAATTTACTGTCGAATCTGTTCCTGCATTTCCGTTTGTTAACCAGCCGTTGCTACCGCTCACATCAGCTAAAAGCTTTACCCATTTATCAGGGGTTGAGGTAGTATCCCAGTAATAATATCCCGGTGAAACTCCATTAACTCCGCTTACAGTTGCGCTATCGTAAACCAATAAACTGTTAACAGGATTAGTTACAGGTGAAGCGGAAGTTATGCTTGTAAGAGCTACCCTCGGTATTCGCATTCCTTGATTCGTACTGCTCACATCAAGCATTGCTGAGCTAACGGCAGCAGCGCCGGAGGTGTTAATGGCTGCGCCTCCCTGCGAAAATGAGTTAAAAGTTTGTAAAGTTATAAAGTTAAAAGTGAGCAAGACATATATGATACCCTTTGCAATCGAAAATATTTGTCTCATTTTCATAATTTTTATTTTTTTTAAAATTATTATAAGTTGTTTGTTAGCAGCTATTAATTACTGTTCTATCATAATTGTAAAAGTTACGAACTTTTGCTTTTGTTGTAAGTTACAATCGCTGCGCTCTCGTAGCGTATATTAATTTTTAACACAACGAACCTCAGCCCCAAGCTCCTTAGAAGTTGAAGATCTTGTCACAGTTGATAAATTATAGAATAGTTGTCGAGTCCATGAGGAGGTAGCATTATTCTGCGTAGCCGACCACAACAAGTTTACGTAGGTAGCATTAATGAATGAGCCACTGGGAACTCTATATGCAGCAGGAAGAGCGTTAAAGCCACTGGTATTATTTGTACTTTGGCTATTACCCACATTACATGTTGTTCCATCTGTTCCCCAACCGGATGTTGATGCCATTGATTTTGCAATATATGTTGAATTACTATTACACCAATAAGAACTATTGCCTGAAAGGTAAGTGGTTAAAGTTGTCCATTCTTCATCTGTTGGTATATGCCAGCTGGTAGGGCAAATTCCCTGAACAGGCGTGGTCGGTTGAAGCAATGTATAGTTATCGCAATTATCTTTATATTGCATAGCCTCTGCCCACTGATATAAACCTCCATAAGTGGCACAATTGGATACACCATCACTACAATATTTTTCTATTGTATTATTATTTGTCTGATTAAGAGCACCATCTATTTTTGATCCTATATTAAGGTTTTTCGACATCCAACATTGTGTATCTATTAGTTTAGTACTATAAGTTTGTCCATCTCTACAATCTGTCAACGTATTACCGCAAGTGGTGAATGAGTTTATGAACAATGTCAATGTTGCGTTTCCGTCTGATATAGCGGTAGGAGAACATGTGTTGCTTACTTTACAGCGATATTTATATCCTGTCATTCCTGATGAAGGATTTGTAATTGTTAAAGTGAGTGATGTAGCGCCTGAATAAACACCACCATTAGCAATATCATTCCAACTGCTAATATATTCCTGCCATTGAAATATTAAGCCTGTGCCGGTAACAGTTAATGTAAAAGAGGCCAATCCTGTCCCCGCACAAGTTATAACAGATAAAGGTTGTACTGTTATTCCAGGTTTACACGCAGGCACAAGCTCTCCAGTAGGAAGAATAGTTGCCGTATAATTTGTACCTCCATTATTAAACTGTATTTGAGATAATTGGACACTAGTTATATCGGTAGATAATGAACCAACAAATATTTTTTCTACTGTACCTGAGGTACCATCATATCCTCCAGACCATCCGGTAATGGTTAACATTGTGTTTGTAGTCCAGCCCACGTCATTACTTGCAGCAAAGGAAAGAATATGATTACCCGTTCCTAAAGTAATATTTGAATTTGCTGTGAGCACAATTTTGCTAACAGTTTCAGAAAAACCTATTGTTGAACCAGTACTAAATGTTCCTCCACTTAGAATCAAAATACCAGCATCCGCTAAAACACCCGTAGCCCCTAATTGAAGAGTACCAGCTATTATTGTTGTACCACCTGTGTATGTATTTGCGCCAGAAAGAATTACTGTACTATTACCAATTTTAGTTACACTTAGTAAACCTGTTGTATTGCTTATAATATTAGTTAAGTTTAATTGCTGCCCTGCTGCTCCCGTTGTATTAACTCCACCAACATTAAGATTGTAAGTACCAGCAGTAGCAAGATTAATAGGTGAATTAACTGTTCTCGCTGAACCATAAGCATCCAATCCAGAGCCATTAGCTGTAATAGTAATTGGTCGGTTAAAAATAGTCACATCAGTCTGTATAGTACCTCCATTCAAATACAATCCGCTTGCATTATTTCCAAATGGACCATCCGTATTAGCAATAACATCAGAAGTCGTGGCACGTAAAATACCAGCGCTGACAGTAGTAGTACCTGTATAGTTTCTAACACCCGAAAGTGTCCACGTTCCTGTACCACTTTTTGTTACTGATACCGATGAAGTACTAAACATCCCACTTTCAATACCTGTACCGGTTCCAGTCAAAGTTAAATTAAAAGTACTTCCATTTATAACACCACCAAATGATAATGTTCCACTTCCAGAAGCATCAATAGTTATATCATTCCCTGTTAGAGTTATAGCTCTATTTGTAGAGTGCCCAGTACCCGTGTATATAAGCGTAGTAGATGCTGCCATTGAAATAGCTGAAACTGATGAGCCTGTTCCAATTGAACTACTTGTTCCAACATCCGCCAATGTATTTACACTAAGAGTACCACCATTAATTGTTGTAGCTCCTGTATATGTATTAGCGCCCGATAGAGTTAACATCCCACCACCGTATTTAGTTAAAGCTAAAGATGTAGCAGAGCCATTCTGAATTATTCCGGTAAACTGCGAATTAAAAACGGCATCTCCCACGGTAAGTGTTAAATTTCCTATTTCTGTACTAGTAATTGTTCCGGGACCGTCAAGTTTTCCTGTTGTTTCACTAAATCCTGCAAGGTCGAAAGTTCCGTAAACCACAAGGTAACTTGTATTTGGTATTCTCTCTGATGCTCCGAGCTTTATTGTTCCGCCATTGATAGTTGTGTTCCCCGTGTATGTATTAGCGCCTAAAAGAGTTAATATTCCAGTTCCTTTTTTAGTATAGGCAACAGATGTTGCAGTACCATTCTGAATAATACCTGAAAATATTTTACTTGTATTATCAC
>JAAXXA010000294.1 GCA_013334735.1 Bacteroidota bacterium | reverse complement strand
TGCATGTTTAGCGGTCAGGTAGGTATTGTAGGGCATTTAAACATTGCTGACAATACAATGATTGCCGCCCAATCAGGAATTTCTAAAAGCGTACTGCAAAAAGGCGTAACTTATATGGGTTCTCCTGCTTTTGAAGTAAGCAAATACAGAAAATCATATATTCATTTCCGCAACCTTTCTGATTTAGTTAACAGAGTTGAAAATTTAGAAAAAGAACGTAAATAGATTGTTTTTTCTTTTTGTATTATTGGAATTTTAAATGGTTATTGAGTTATTTGTTATTGAGTTATTTCACTTTTCACTTCTGCTTAGTCTACCGATTACCGATTACCTTTTTTACTGAATACCGATTACCGATTACCCTTTTTACCGATTACCGATTACCGATTACCTTTTTTACTAACCCCTAATTTACTATTTTACTAATACCCCCTTATGCCTTGTGCCTTGTCAACTTGTGCCTTGATTACCATTTTTACTAACCCCTAATTTACTATTTTACTAATACCCCCTTGTGCCTAGTCAACTTATGCCTTTTTAACATTCCCCACAAACCATTTAAAGTTTAAAATACGTAATTCACAGATTTATCATCTTTGGCAATTAGAAATTAATTTACTTTTGTCTTAAAATTTTGTTACCCGAATATTACTATGAAAAAGAATTATTTTTTTATCCTCTTGTTGATATTTTATTCAGCATTTTCAATAAAAGCTGAGAATAATATCGAAGTAAAATATACAATCAGTGGCTCTATTATAGATAAAGCAAACGGCGAACGACTTATAGGGGCTTCAATACGTGTTAAAGAGCTTAATACAGGTACTGTTACTAACTTATACGGTTATTATTCATTAACTCTTCCTATAGGAAATTACACTCTGGTTTATTCTTACATCGGATATAACAAGATTGAAAAAACGATAAACCTGCAATCAAATGAAAGTATTGAAATTGAGCTGGAGAGGAATGACAAGAACATGAAAGAGTTAGTGATCGTTGATAAAAAATCAGACGAAAATGTTACTAAATCCGAAATGAGCAGCGTGGAACTTGATATGGAAATTATTAAAAGTTTACCCGCGCTAATGGGCGAAACGGATCTCATAAAAGTTATTCAGTTAATGCCGGGCGTTCAAACGGCAGGAGAAGCATCCAGTGGCTTTAATGTACGCGGCGGTTCCGCTGACCAGAATCTTGTTTTACTTGATGAAGCTACTGTTTATAATGCTTCTCATTTAATGGGATTCTTTTCAGTGTTTAATTCCGATGCCATTAAAGATGTTAAATTATATAAGGGAGATATTCCGGCTGCTTACGGCGGCAGACTTTCTTCACTTCTAGATATCAGGATGAAAGATGGTAATAACAGGAAAATTCAGGGAAGTGGCGGCATAGGCACTATTTCAAGCCGGCTTACCATTGAAGGTCCTATTGTTAAGGAAAAGGGGTCTTTTATAATCTCTGCGCGCCGCACTTATGCTGATTTATTTTTAAAACTTTCCAATGATACAAATATCAGTCAGAATAAATTATATTTTTATGATCTTAATATGAAACTGAACTATCAGTTAAATAAAAGAAACAGGATATATTTTTCATCATATTTAGGGCAGGATAATTTTAGTTTTGGTGAAATGTTCAAATTTTCATGGGGAAATAATACAGAAACATTTCGTTGGAATCATATTTTCAACGATAAGCTTTTTTCCAATTTTACTGCAATATATTCAAATTACAACTATTTACTGGGTTCAAATCAGAGTCAATTCAAATTCGATTGGAATTCATATCTTAGAGATATTGGAGCTAAAGCTGATTTTAATTATTATCTTAATACTAAAAACACCATTATATTTGGCATTTCATCAATTTATCACAAATTTTACCCTGGTAAATTTGATATGGGAACAACAAATCATTTAGAACTAAAACTCCCTGTCAGTAACGCACTAGAGAATGTCATATATTTAGGAAATGAACAAAATTTCGGAGGTCCGCTTACATTAAAATATGGTGTTCGTTATTCTGTTTTTCAAAATATAGGCGCGGGAACTATTTACCATTTTGATGATAATTTTAATTTTACCGATTCCACAAATTATAAATCAGGTAACATTTTTAACACATATTCGGGCTTCGAACCCAGAATAAATGCAAATTATATTCTGAGCGAAACTTCATCGCTAAAAGCAAGCTATTCACGCACCCGTCAATACGTTCAACTTGCGTCTAATTCCACAACCGGTTCGCCAATAGATATCTGGTTTCCCGCTTCACCTAATGTAAAACCTCAGATTTCAGATCAGGTGGCATTAGGGTATTTCAGAAATTTTTTAAAAAACAAATTTGAAACTTCTGCTGAAATATATTATAAAAAAATGCTCAATCAGATCGATTTCAAAGATTTTGCTCAACTTTTATTAAATCCGAAACTTGAAGGCGAATTACGTTTTGGCGAAGCGTCTTCTTATGGTTTAGAACTTTTATGTCGCAAAAACGGCGGTAAAATTAATGGGTGGATAAGTTATACTTTGTCAAAATCTAACCGCAAATTTAAAGATATTAATAACGGAAATTCTTACCCTGCAAATTACGACAAAACTCATAATGTATCGGTAGTTGTTAATTACAAGATCAGCAAACGTGTTGAAGTATCAATGTGCTGGGTGTATATTACAGGCGCCCCTATAACTCTGCCAACCGGTCGTTTTGAATATGGCGGAACTATTATGCCTGTTTATTCCGACAGAAATGCAGCGCGTATGCCCGACTATCATAGGTTAGATTTATCCCTTACTCTTAAAAACAAAAATGAAGGCGCGAAAAAATTTTATGGTGAATGGATCTTCTCTGTTTACAATGCCTACAACCGGAAAAATGCTTATGCAATATATTTCGAAGCCGATAAAAACGATCCGTCTGTTATGAAATCATATAAAATAAGTATGTTTCCTATTATTCCTGCAATTTCTTATAGTTTCCACTTTTAATAATTTTCAATAATGAAAACATTAAAATATATATTTATTTGTTTAGTAATTTTATCTGCATATTCCTGTCAGGAAGAAATTGACCTTAACCTGAAAGATGAAAAGTTTTCACGATTGGTTGTTGATGGATTTTTTTCTGATGAATTTCAAAAACAAACAATTTATCTTTCAAAAACTACAAATTACAGCAAAAACGAACCCGCCCCAAAAGTAAGCGGAGCAATAGTTTCTGTGAGCGACGGGATAAACACCTTCAATTTTTCCGAAACTGAACCGGGAATATATCAAACTGATTCAATAGCGGGAGAAGTTGGAAAAACATATAATCTGTCAATTAATTATGACGGGAAAACATATAACGCCGAATCAAAAATGAATCCTGTAACTAAGATAGATTCAATACGACTTGTTTATCTTTTTACTGCCGAAGGAAAGGATCATTACGAATGGAGAATGTCGGCGCAAGATTCTTCATTAGCAGGGCAGTATTATCTTTCAATTCCTTACATTGATGATATTAAATTCAATAATTTCTTGTTTTGGGCTACATACTCCGATGATTATATAAATGGAACTTACCTAAATGATATGAGTATGGGAGTTATTGAATTTGAAAACGGTAATATTTTCAAACTCAAGTGGTATGCTATTGATAAAAAATATTCCAACTACATTTTACAATTACAAGCTAACGGAATGCAAAATCCATTATTCGGAGGTCCACCGGCAAATGTAATAGGAAATATCAGCAATGGAGCTTTGGGATACTTTATTGCAACATCAGTAACCGAAGCATCTACAATGGTACCAGCACATTAAAAATATTGTAAAAATCAAATTGCAAATTGCAAATATATCTGACATAGAATTATCAAATGCGATAATGTTTTATGAAATTTTGCACTTTAGATTTTACATTTTAAAATTTGCATTTTTAGCAACAAATATCTATCGTCTGCCTACAGGCATAATATATAAAGGCTCTTCCTCTTTTGGCATATTAATAACTTTTGACACATCAGAATCTTCGAAAGAACCTATTGCGCATGTTCCCATTTTTAAAGCGGTAGCTTGCAAATAAACGTTTTCGCCCGAATGCCCTAAATCCATACATACATAACGCTCCCTGCCCCTTTGTTCATATTTTTTGGTGTTTCTTGAAAAAACAGCTGAATACACAAGGCTAATCGGAGCTTTTCCAACCATTTGCTGATCATAAGAGGCAGTACATAATTCTTTTCTTTTGTCGCCTGTTTGAATTAGTAATAGATAATGTCCTAATGGTCTGTATTTATATACCCCGGGAGCAAGACCTTTAACATTCCCTGCAACTAAATATATTTCCAAAGGATATAAACCACCTGCCGATGGAGCTGTTTTTAAGAAAAATTTCCTGATTTTGTACTTTACAGAATCCGGAATTTTATTTTTAATTCTTATTGAATCAGGGATTTTAGATTTTTTAATAAGAGAATCCGTTACACCATAAGCAGCCCAAAGCAATTGAGAAACTTCATCCAGGGTAAGTACAGTATCAGTAGCGCTGTATTCTCTTACAGATCTCCTTGTTGCCATAGTTTCTTCAACCGACATATTACCTTTTAACATAGGTTTCGGAAGTTTAATAATCACCGAATCACCTTTTTT
>JAAXXA010000914.1 GCA_013334735.1 Bacteroidota bacterium | reverse complement strand
ATAATAAATATAAAGGCTTTATATTAAGACAAATAGATGGAATAAAGACAAATACGACTAAATTTATTATAAATTTTTTCATTTTAAAATTGGAAATAAATAAATTGTTGTTCAATACCATTAAAATAAAAAATGGCAAAGGTAATACTGTAATACATTGCCCACCTTATTGGTTTATACCAATATATACCTAAATTAGCAATCGCATATTGTTGTTCTCGACCAAGCCATTCAATTATAATAAAAAGAAATATCAATAAAGGAATAGGTAAACCTATTTTCCAATAAACAAAGTTAATAGTTTCAATATATGAAGATTTATGGACTAGCCCAATAAAAATACTTTTTATAAAAAGTATAGCATGATTCAAATCATTCGCTCGAAAGAATATCCATGCAAATACTATAAGGGAAAAAGTAATACTCATTTGGGCAAATTCAAACAATGTAGGAAAAGATTTGCCTTTGGCAACAATATCTGTTACCTTTTTTTTTCTTTTTATTAAAAGGAATGGGATAAAATAAGCTGCATTTAAAACACCCCAAACGATAAATGACCAATTAGCACCATGCCAAAAACCACATAGAAGAAAAGTAATAAAAAGTGCTCCCCCTGTACCTACATTACCTATATTTCTCCACTTTATGGATAATGGAGTAAAAACATATTCAGTAAGCCAACTTGTAAGTGAAATATGCCATCGCCTCCAAAATTCGATAATATCTCTAGAAAAGTAAGGAAATGCAAAATTTCTCATAGTATTAAAACCGAAAAGGCGTGAAACACCAATGGCAATATCTGAGTATCCTGAAAAATCGGCATAAATTTGAATTGTAAATGACAACGCTCCAAGAATCAACATGCTTCCTGAATAATTTGATGAATCATTAAAAATAATATTGGTGTAATTTGCACAACTGTCTGCAATTACTATCTTTTTAAATAACCCCCAAAGAATTTGTTTTAAACCATCAACTGCTAATGGATATGAAAACACCCGTTTAGAATAAAATTGTGGCAATAGATTCTTTGCACGCTCGATAGGTCCTGCTAATAATTGAGGAAAAAAACTTATAAATGCAAAATAATCAATTATATTTTTTGTCGGTTTAAGTTTCTGACGACTCACATCAATCGTATAACTCAATGTTTTAAATATATAAAAACTAATTCCTATAGGCAATATTATTTTTATTGTAAAAGGAGAAAATTTATATCCCAAAAATTGAAAAGCTACAATAAAGTTTTCTACAAAAAAATTAAAATATTTAAAAAAGAATAAGCTACTCAAATTAATTATAATGCTTGGGTGCAAAAATTTTAAAACTCATTTTTGCATGAAAACTATTGTACCGAAAATAAAATAGTAATTAGAAGCTGATGATGGTCAGAGGAAATTTGTTTCGGGTTAATGTGGAAAAGTTCAAAATTGAATTGTCATCACGGTCCGAATTTTCATCGTGCTCGTGTGTGCGATATTGTTATTGTTATATTCAACCCCTTTTAATTTTCATTATTTTTTTCTCCTCGC
>JAAXXA010000293.1 GCA_013334735.1 Bacteroidota bacterium | reverse complement strand
TACTACAAAATTTTACACAAAACTTAAAATTATGACAACTGACAAAATATTTCAAATCGCGAGAATTATCATCTATGCACTTCTCGTTTTCTATTTTGCACTTTCAACTTTTAACTCTTTTTCTCAAGGTGTCGCTATTAATACAAACGGAAATGCTGCAGATAATTCAGCAATGCTTGATGTAAGCGCAACAAATCAGGGAATGCTTATACCCCGCATGGCAACAGCTAACAGACCTGCTTCACCTGCCACAGGTCTTATAATCTATAATACTGATTGTAATGAATTACAATATTATAATGGCACAACATGGACAAGCGTTATCAATACATCATCATTAGTAGCTCCAACAACTACTGCAGGCAGTGGAGCCACTGCAACACAAATAACTGCTAACTGGACTGTCTCCACAGGAGCAACACATTACCACCTTGATGTATCAACAAGCAACAGTTTTGCAAATTTTGTAACAGGTTTTAACAATCAAGATGTAAGCATTGTAACCAGCTGTAATATAACGGGACTAACATGTGGAACAACCTTATACTATCGTGTTAGAGCTGAGAATACTTGTAGTACGAGCGGTAATTCAAAAACAATAACTTATGCATCTTCCGCTTGTTGGATTTGTGGTACATCCCAGCTAACCGATTCCAGAGACAACAAAACATATAATACCGTACTAATAGGTTCCCAGTGTTGGATGGCGCAAAACATAAACGTAGGAGCTTATGTAGTAAGCAACAACACAGGAATTAGTCATACTGATATGCATAACGAAACACCAATATCCGTAATTGAAAAATACTGCTACGGCAATATTGAAGCCAACTGCGGTACTTATGGCGGTTTGTATGATTGGGCGGAAATGGTACAATACTTAAATGGTGCAACAAATACTACGTTGTGGAGTCCTGTACCTTCAGGAAATATTCAAGGCATTTGTCCTGCCGGTTGGCATATACCCACAGACGCTGAATGGTGCGTTTTGGAAAATACTGTGGAAGCAGGAACAGATGCAAGTTGCAATACAACAGACTGGCGAGGAACTACTACGGGCAATAAATTAAAAACAACCGGTAACGGCACGGCTCCTTTATGGGCAAGCCCCAGCGCAGGCACTAACAGCAGCGGATTTACCGCCCTTCCCAGTGGTTGTCGCAATGCCGGTGGTACGTTCGGCGATGTTGGCAGCTACGGCAACTGGTGGACAGCTAATGCAGAAGATGCCATTTATACATGGCAACGATATTTGCATCAAAACTTCTCTACAATAAACAGAAATGTCCAGAATAAAGTTATCGGGTTTAGTCTAAGGTGTGTGAAGGACTAAATTTATTTTTTCAGCCTTTTATCCTTGCTGGTGTTATTACCAACAAAAATTTAAGAGCAAAACAATAATAATAAACGTTTTATTAAATAACCATCACCCAAATCAAATTAAATATGATAATAAATAAACTTTTAACCAAAACCCGCAAGTTATATTTGAGCCACAGGTCTCTGATTACAAAAAGCATCATCTCTGCTTTGATGACTTTTAACTTTATAACTTTACAAACTTTCAACTGCTCTGCTCAAGGTGTAGCCATTAACACTACCGGCGCTGCAGCCGATAATTCAGCAATACTTGATGTAAGCGGAACAAATCAGGGAATGCTTATACCACGCATGGCAACAACTAACAGACCCGCCTCTCCTGCTACAGGTCTCATTATTTATAATACCGACTGTAATGAATTACAATATTATAATGGTACGGCATGGACAAGCGTTATCAATACATCATCACTAATAGCTCCAACAGCAACAGCAGGAAGCGGTGCTACTGCAACACAAATAACTGCAAACTGGACTGCCTCCACAGGAGCAACACATTACCACCTTGATGTTTCCACAAGCAACAGTTTTGTATATTTTGTAACAGGTTTTAACAATCTGGATGTAAGCAACGTAACCAGCTGTAATATAACAGGATTAACTTGCGGAACTTCTTTATATTATCGCGTAAGAGCTGAGAATACTTGTAGCACAAGCGGTAATTCAAATACTATAACTTATGCTACCTCCTCATGTTTTACTTGCGGTATATCAACAGTAAACGACATAGATAACAATACTTACAACACTGTTAGTATAGGTACACAATGTTGGTTAAAAGAAAATATACGGACAACAAAATATCCTGATAACACTTCTATTACCAAAGGAGATGTTGCTAATGGAGATACTGATTGGGGTATTGATCATGCTTGGTATAGTTGTCCTCCAAATGCAGCTAATAACGCAGAAGATTGTGTAGCAGCAAATTCGCTTGGGATGATGTATCAATGGTCAGCAGCGATGCATGGCTCAACTACACCAGGAGCACAAGGTATATGTCCTACAGGATGGCATGTTCCTACAGATGCGGAATGGTGCACAATGGAAAACACTGTTGAAGCGGGAACAGATGCAAGTTGTAATACAACAGGATGGCGGGGATCAAATACAGGTAGTAAAATAGCCGCAGATTTAACAGACCAAAATTGGAATACCTACTCTTATGGTATAAGAACCGGTACCGGCTTCAATAATACTTTAGGGTTAAATTTAGGTAGTTCAGGTTTACGCGGTATGGATGGAAGTTATGGCGGTCGTGGTAACATGGCAGCCGTTTGGACTTCCGCTGAGAGTGGTGCAAATGCATGGAGGAGGGGGTTGGGTTACTCAATCACAACTATCTATCGGGGTACTGATGGTAAGATGGCAGGCTTTCCGGTTCGGTGCATCAAGGATAATTAATTTTTTAAAAATTAATCTCAATAATAATCCCGCTCCTCTTAAAATTTATGTATTAAAAAATATATATAAATTTGTGAAATTTTCAAACTGAATTTATTTATCATACGAATTAAAAAAATAACATCCGTTTATAATGGAAATATTTGAAATTTTAATTATTGGCGCGGGTAGTTGGGGTACAACTATCGCAAAAGTTTTGGCAGAAAAATATCCTGAAAAAAATATCTCTCTATATTCTAATACAAAGTCTATTGCAGATGAAATAAATTCTAAACATATCAACAAAGCTTATTTAAACGGTATTTCGTTGCCTAATAACATTATTGGTGTTAGTGAGTTAAATAAAAGTATTTTAAAAAGTCCGGTAATTTTTATTGCTGTTCCGTCTAAAGCGGTTTCTTCTGTTTGTGAAAGAATCTCTAAATTGCTTGAAGAAAATATAGAATATAAAATTGCTTGTTTAACCAAGGGATTTGTTCTGGCAAAAGATAATATTTTTACTATGACTGAAATAATAGATCAGCATTTGCCTCAATATAAAAATGAAGTTACAGTTATTTCCGGTCCCAGTCATGCAGAAGAAGTATGTGTAAAAAAGCATACATGTCTTTGTATTGCCTCTAAAAGTGAAAAATCCCAAATGTTTTTTGCAGACTTTTTACAAACAAATTATATTCAATGTATAACAAGTTATGATGTAAAAGGAGTTGAGTTCGTAAGTACTTTAAAAAATCCTTTGGCAATTGCAGCAGGAATGCTGGTAACTTTAGATTATTGCGGGGATAATATTTTGGGCGCATTTTTTACTGAAGCAATGAGAGAGCTTAATGAAATAGGTGAAAAATTTGGTTTTGAGAGAGAAACTATTTATGGAATAACCGGTTTAGGAGATTTAATAACCACTTCAATAAGTTCTCATAGCAGAAACCGCAGATTTGGAATGGAAATAGTTTCTCGGAGTAAGTTCTCCCGAAAAGCATTGAATTTTAAAGAGAGCATTTTTACTTTTTTAAACCCCGATTATATAATTTATCAGGAATTAAAAAAATCAGGTTATTTGGTTGAAGGAGGTTATTCTTTGAAACCTATTATTTTATTATGTCAAAAGAATAATATTGAACTTCCTTTATTTAAGGCGGTGTATGATATTCTGGCAAATAAAAAAGATCCTAATATATTAGTAGAAATAATTAAAAGTCCGCATAAATCGGAAGAAATTTTAAGAACCGGAAAAGTTCAGAATATAGAAAAACCTGAAGGATTAGCAAAAGTAAAAGGTAAAAAATATTATCAGGTAATATCGGCAAGAACCAATAAAAAAATTCAAAACGATGAAGAATTACTACGCAGAATAAAAAACTGGTCGCCCAAGGTAATTATTAGTCTTGAAGAAAGAACAAAAAAAGTTTCCGGCGTAAAATCATTAAAAGAAAAACACGGTATTTATACACAAATAAAATTGTGGAAAGAAATAAGTAAGTCAAATAATGATTTAACGGTAAAAAAAATAGTTGAAAAACTCTGTAATGTATATGCAGATGAAATTGCCGATAATTTTAGTTTTGATTTTTTTGAATTTGCAAGAAATTTTCTTGTCGGTTTTTTTAAAATAAGATACCGGTTTAAACCTGAATATGTTTTTACAAACGTAAAAGATATTATTGTAGTTAAAGGCGACAAAATAGATGAAATAAAAAGTTTAGCTAAAACTCATACTATCCTATATGTGCCTATGCATAAAAGCAATAGCGATTCTATCTGGGTTAGCTGGGCGCTTGCTTTTAATGATTTATCAATGCCGCGTTTTGCCGCCGGTATAAATCTAATTACAGATTATACAAAAAATTTTATTTTTAAAAGACTTGGT
>JAAXXA010000292.1 GCA_013334735.1 Bacteroidota bacterium | reverse complement strand
ATACAAACCAATCAGGTCATCGCCGGTTTTTTCACCAAATTTGCATCCGGCTTCTTTTTCGAATGTTTTGGCAATTTCATCTCTCCCCATCATTTTAGCAACAGCGCTATCGTTAAGATATACTGCATATTTGCCAAGGGGTTTGCATGTAAAAAAGTGATAAAAAGAAACTGTTTGTTCAACATCAACTTTCGAAAGATTTAATTCTTTTGAAATAATGTTAACTGCTTCGCACGGAATGTGGCGAAATTCTTTTTGTACTTCTGTCAGGATGTCCATTAAGCGCATTGGGCTTTTGGAATACTTCCCACATATTTCTTTTACTGAGTTTTCGATATTAGTCATTTTTCCTCCGAATAATTAGTATTTGTCAATAAAGTAAGTATTCATATCATTTTAGATATGCGTTCGCCACGGCGAATTTGATTTAAGATTGAATATCAGTTTTTTAAATCATAAATCATAATTCAAATTCGCCATGGCGAACTTAAATTATTTCAAAAATTGTATTTTATTTAAACCTTTATTTAATATTATAAATATCAGTTGTTAAAAAAATAACAATTGCCGCCAAAATTATACAAATATTTTTAAAGTCAACAAGAGTTCGTGAATTTTTTTTTATTCTCACATTTTGTAAAAGGAGAAAGGCTTAAAGAAATTATGAAATGTCTTTTGCAGAATGCACGATCTACCGTCATTGCGAGGGCTTTTCGCCCGAAGCAATCTCATTATCGCAACATGAGTGAGATTGCTTCACGGAGTTTCTCCAACCGAAGGAAGGGTTCGCAATGACGATTTTAATTGACATTATGGATAAATAGTATTTATTTACACTCCTTATTAATACTTAAGACATAATTTTTAATAACTTCTATTTTTAAAGCAGTTTCCCAACCGGCAAAACCCTTTAAATCCTCATAAAAAATATATTCCTTATAATTCTTTAAGTATTTAGAAGATACCGGAAAATATGACCAATGCCATTTTTCTTCCTCATAACCATTAATGCGTAAGCTGTCTTTGGCTGTGTAAGGTTGACAAAACCCGTATTTAGAAGCATTAGCAGATAACCAATTATACATTTTTTTACCTGTTTCTGTTTTAAAATATGAAAGGCTTAAGCTGTTCAAATCAACATCGGTGCCCCAATGATGGCGCGAAGTTCCGGGCATAGAACTGTATTTTAAAACATATTTTGACCTCTCAACCGAATCGGGGTAGGAGGTGGCTAAATTTTTCCCGGAATATAAAACGTTACCTGTCCATTTTCCTTCCCATATCACTTTTTGTTCATTAAACGTTCGGGTAGCTGAAATGATAGTAAGTTTAACACCTTCTTTGAGCGCGGCATCATACATGTTTTTGAATGATAAATATGCTTCTTTTTGCATGTAAAAGCCTTTCCTGCTTGCATATTTTTGATCAACAGAAGTAAAGTTTGTGTCTTTCGAAGGGATTATTTTCCCAAGCAATATTTCTTTGCTAACTGAGTCTTTGCTTGCAGAGTCTTTTACAATTATATTTTTGGTTTCAGCAATACTTTGTTTTTTATTATCAGCATTAGTATAAGAGCAATTACTACAGCTAACCGCGAAAAGCATAATAAATGCAAATGCCGGCAGTGTTTGAGTGCGTAAAGCTTTTTTTAAAGTTTTCAAATTATAAGAAATTTAACCTAATAAACCGCCTTTTTTGTAAATATCAATTTGCACATCTGTAAACTTATTTATTGCAGCAGTTTTACTATTGCTTAAATTAGTAATGGTTCCTTTAGCCATATCAACTTTTACTTTATCGCCATCCTTCAAATCAATATTCGTTAAGGTTTCAGGATTATAAGTCAGAATAGGCATCGCAGCATTTATGGCATTACGTTCGTAAATAGCGCCATAAGATTCTGCAATAATACACGATATACCAAGAGAAGAAAAACAATCAACTGCCTGTTGGCGTGAGCTTCCGGCGCCAAAATTTTTAGCAGTAATAATTATATCTCCTGGCTGCGCTTTTTTTGCAAAATCTTCATATCCTTTAAGGTTATCGAAAGAATATTGCCCCATTTCTTTAATATCAGTTATTGTAAGATACCTATTATGATAAATCATATCAGTATCTATGTCGTCTTTATTGATAATCCAGACTCTCCCTTCGACCACTAAAGGTTTTTCTTCAAGTACTTTTTTTATGACAGCAGCTTTTTTGAGATATTCTTTTTGTTCAAATACTGACGGTATTGCAGGAATATCATCAGGTGTGGTAATGTAACCGGCAATTGCAGAAGCAGCAACAATGGCAGGTGATGCTAAATAAACGGAGCCTTTGCCTTGTTTTCCTTCAAAATTGCGGTTTCCTGTGCTAATAGTAATTTCTCCCGGTCCGTTTTGCCCTAGTTGTCCTGCTGCACATCCTGCGCAACCTGCGTTTGATACTAATGCGCCTGCATCTTTGTATATTTTGATTATTCCTTCCGAAAGCGCCTGTTGCCATATTTCATCGGTAGCGGGAACAATTTTCAATACAACTCCCGGTGCAATCTTTCTGTTTTTTAGTATTGATGCTGCAATGCGAAGATCTTCAATACGACCATTTGTACAACTGCCTATAAATGCAGAATCAATTTTTACTTTTAATACTGATGCAACAGGTGAGTTGTCATGCGGATGCCCCGGTTTGGCAACCATTGGAACAAACTTATCTATTTCGATATCTATCACTTTATCATATTGAGAATCTGCATCTGCTTTAATAATGTCGTAATGTTTTCCTGTTTTTTTCTCAAGTTCTTCAATAATTGCAGGAGTAGGGGTAAACAGCAATATTATTGCTCCCATTTCAGTTGCCATTGAAGCAATTGTTATACGTTCGTCTAACGTCAGAGCATCAATAGCTTCACCACATAATTCTACAGAACAGCTTAAAAGTTTGTTTGCTCCGAATATTGAAAGTAAATTGAGTACTATATCTTTTGCAGATACATTTGATGCTTTTTTACCAGTAAAATTAAGCTTTACAGAATGAGGTACCTTAAACCATACTGATCCATTAGCCCATGCCGCAGCAATATCCTGATCGCCCATACCTTGACCAAATGTACCGATAGCGCCCATGATATTTGCATGGGAGTCAGTAGAAACAAAAGTGCTTCCCGGCCAAACCAGACCACCGTCAATAGCTATATGAGTACCAATACCTGCATCTACATCATATACTTTAATTCTATTTTCTCTTGCAAACTGGCGGCAATACTGTTGGTTTTTAGCATAATTCTGATCCGAACCGCCGGGATTGCAATCAAAAGTAAAAACTGTTTTTTGTGGGTCGGCTACTTTAAGACCATTATCCAACAGGTTTTTTACTACGTTTGCTCCACCAAAATCGCGGGCAGCGCGTGAATCAATATAAACATCAATTATTTCATCAGGTTTAACGGATGTTTTGTTTGCATGTTTTGCGAGGATTTTTTCTATTAGGTTCATTGTTATTGAGTTATTATGTTATTTAGTTATTGGGATTATCTGTTTTGTTTTGAGTTTTGGCTTTTATCAAATATTGTATATATCCATTTAATAAACGAAGAGTATTTTGAAAATCTGATTTTAAACTGTCATATTGTTCTTTGTTAATTATCTTTTCATCATACGAGCATGTGAGGTGTTCAAGAGTTTCGAATAAGGAACCTCTCGCTTGCCTACAAAATTGAATATTTTCCTGATAATGAAATCTGCCAAATCCTTCCGCAATATTAGCCGTAATTGATCTTGAAGCTCTTAACATCTGATCAACCAAACGATATTTTTCTTCTAAAGGAAAAGTCTTAATCAATGCAGAAATACTTATTCTGAACTGTCTTGCAATTTTCCATACTTCAAGTTCTTCAAAGCTATTCATATTATATGTCAAATAACTTAATAACCAATAACTCTATAACTAATTATTTTTATTTCAATCGATCTTTAAAAGGTTCAAAAGTCATAAAATCTGCATGGTGTACTACAAAAGCTTCAGTAGTTCTTTTTACCATATCTCCTTCGCCTGCATGTGTAGCAATAATATGACAGACGTCTGCGCTTACTCCGCATTGTTCTGCAATAGAAACGCCTGAAAACGGGTGCCGTAGATATTTTCCATATTTTCCCTGTACGGATTTTCCGTCTTTCATTTCGTATTCAAGTAATTTACCGACATCAGCTAATATAGCGCCTGCAATAAGTACATCCATATTTACAGGAAGATCATTTTTGAAAAATTTATTCATTTGTTCACCGCAATCTTTAGCAATATGAACTACTGCGCGCTTATGATCCATAAAAGTAACTTTAAGATCAGGTCCGGCAAGTAATGTAAATGGAATATTGTTCAAATCATCGGGAGTAAGAACACTTTTTTGAAGCGCTAAAGCCCATGTATTAGTGGTTTTTTCACGCAAATCAGAATTTTTAATCCATTCCAATTCTGGCCATAAAATTTGGGCTTTTTCAATAAATTCGGGTTTTATTTTTTCCATCATTTTCCTAATTTTTATAAGAAGTTGCATGCAACGCCTCTTCTTATTGATATTTATTTGTTTTATTATTTTAATTTTGCAATAATCGCATCAGCCATTTGTATTGTAGAAGCTGCTCCATTATTTACCACCTCCGGCTTTCCTGAC
>JAAXXA010000913.1 GCA_013334735.1 Bacteroidota bacterium | reverse complement strand
TGATCACGGGCTTAATTGCACCAGGAAAAAAGCGGGTCTTAACTGCATAGAACTTGGCACAAAAGTAATATATAGTTGTTTCTTTTGTGAATAGCATTAATTTGTTAATGTACCAACTTGATGAGAAAGTATTGCAAAGAATCAATGCAAAACAATGCTTCTGCCCACTCTGTAATTTGGAAGAATTCTTTGCAAAGTTACATCTCCGCCTGAAACAGCGGGCTGCTTTGCAAGAATTCTATTCAAAATTCCATTCACTCTTACCCTGACCCCGCCGTTTTGCAAGCCCAACGCTCTTTTCCTGCTACACAGGAATTAGGAAGTTTTCAAAATTTTAAGATTTATAATTATTATCCTATTTTATCATAAACATCTGCGTCATCTGCGTTCCATTAAACTTGTAATTACCTCACCAAAGTAACATTTCCTTTTTTAATAACTTCTTCCCCATCTATCAACGTAGCTCTTAACCAATAAACAAAAACTCCCGTGTGGCATAACTCATTCTTGTATCTCCCGTTCCATCCCTTGTTAATATCCCTGCTCTCGAAAACCTTCTCGCCCCAGCGGTTATAAATATAAAAATCCATTTCTTTTATATTGTTACTACAAACATAAAGTATATCGTTTTCCAAATCTCCATTAGGTGAAAATGCTTCGGGTATAAAAATATTATCAGGTTTTGCAGGAGGTACGCTATCTCCTATTAAGGTTATGGATACATCATCTATGTAATAATATGAAAAACTATAATGAATAGAATCTTGCGAACCGTCAACAAATAAAGTATTCGTATTTGCATCATCATAAAAATTCCCAATTGTAATATATTGGTCTCCTCCATAAGCAGTATAAGTTCCTGAAATAAGCGTCCATCCTGCTTTATCAGTAATAATGTTATTATGTGGGTTTTCTATTTGAGGTGTAAAACTACTGAAAGGCGAATAATCATAAATACTTTTATGTATTGCGGTATCTGAAAAATATAAGCCAATCTTATCCGTTGCATATGTTCCACTATCAGCTAAACTTACGTAAAAATTCACAAAATATTTTTTATTTGTTTTAAGACTGTCGGTAAGTTTTATTTGAATGTACTCTCTTGCATTTACGGGTAAAGGGCAATAAGTCATAAAACCTGCATAACCTTCACCGCTATGTGCATATTGATATCCTAATAAATTTTGAGGAATTAAAAAATCAGGTTGATATATACAGCATGTTTTAAAACAATCCGGTGAACCACCAGAGGGATTTTGCCATGGAGGTGTACCATCTATAGGACCAGCGTTGCAAAAAGTATCAGCCATAGCTTCAAAATCTCCATTTGGCACTAAATTATTTTGAGCCTCAACAAAAATTGAATTAATAAAAAAGAATAATATGAAAATTTTTTTATCCATTTATGCAAAGATAGGGGTATTGCGTTATAAATACAAAACCCCTATCAAATCTATATCAAAATTATTTCATTAAAATTAATTTATCAGCATTTATTAATTTCTCTTCAATTGTAATTCTATAAATATAAATACCA
>JAAXXA010000291.1 GCA_013334735.1 Bacteroidota bacterium | reverse complement strand
CACAAATTATTATTTTTATCCTGCAAATTATTCAATTGTTCTAAAATATGAGTTTGTTGAAATTCCGTTAATTTTTAAATATAAATTAATAAACAAAAAAATTGGTTTTAATATTTTAGGAGGATTTAGCGCTGCATATTTGTTTGGAGATAAGTCTTATGTAAATATTGGCAATACACGATATAATATTGGTAAAAATGAAAATATAGATAAATTTATGTATAGTTGCATATTTGGTATAGGCTTAAAATATACTATTTATAAGAAAATATCGGTGAATTTTGAGCCTAATATAAAATATGCGCTTAAGCCTATTTATAAAAATGATGCATCAAAATATATCCCTTATTTGATTTCTGTGTCGATGGGAGTTTGTTACGATTTCAAGTGAAATGCCAAATCACTTAGCAATTCTATTCCTTTTTATAAATTCTGAAATTTTTTGTTTTGTAAACTTAATTGCTTTTTCCAGATTTATTATTGCATTTGAGGAAAGTTCTTCTTTAAAATCCCATTCGTAACCTTTAATATGTAGTAGATATGTCTCCGGACATTTGTTATAAATTTTTCTGCATAAATCAAGCACAAAAGCGGGGGAGACGGCGTGCATACTGAATTCAATTTTAGAATCATCAGGATTTATGGTAGTAAATGCCAAATCATCAATATCTTCAATAGTAGCATCTGCAAAAATTACAATATCTGACTCTGATATGCGAGCTGCATCTTCGATATTAAGTTGATAATTACAATCTGTTTCCACACCGGAAATGTTTTCTGAAATGATCCATTTTTCGATATTTTCTGTAAGTCTAATTCCTAATGCATCATCCTGTCTTCCAGGATTTCCGTAACCATATATTAAAATTTTCATTGTCGTTAAATTAAAGAAGCCACCGCAAAAACGATGGCTCCAATTTAGAATTATTTCGAAAAATTATTAAGAGTGATAATTATCTAACACTTCATTATTAGAATTATACATAGTAATATCAAGAGGCATTGTTCCAATAGAATGTGTTGCACAACTAAGGCAAGGATCGTAAGCCCTTATAGCTACTTCTACAGCATTCTTCATCCCTTCGGTGATTTCCTTTTTACCTGTCATCATTTTATTTGCAACATCATTAACCGCCCTGTTCATAGGTTCGTTGTTGTTTGTTGTAGAAACAATAAGGTTTGCCATTGTAATTTGGTCATCTTCATTAATTTTATAATGATGAAACAGTGTGCCACGGGGAGCTTCAATAACTCCAACACCTTCGAATTGTTTTTTGCCTTTGGTAACCAGATTGTCAGATTGAAGATCTGTATCATTCAGCAATATTTTAATCATTTCAGCAGCATGTAAAGTTTCGATAAGGCGAGCCCAGTGCATGTGTAAGCTGCTATGATTTGGTTTCCCGTTTGTATATGCTTTGTATTCTTCAAAAGCGTTCTGTGCAAGAGGTGTAGGGATAAAATCGCAAGTATTAAGTCGAGCTAATGGTCCAACAGTGTACCAGCCATCTTTTTTGCCTATAGATGTAAGGAATGGGAATTTCATATAACTCCACGACCTTACTTCTTCATTAATATGTTTGTAATATTCTTGATAATCAACATCGTTAAGGATTTTTTTACCGTCTTTGTCAACTGCGCGTAAAACTCCGTGATAAAGGTCCAAAGCGCCGTCTTTTCTTACAATACTAAGGTGATTTGAAGGAAATACAGCAAAATTGTCAATGAATGCTTTGTTTTGTTTATGGTATCCTTTAAAAAGTTCAAGAGCAGATAATGACCATTCGATCATTTTGTCAATGTTAAGAGGATCTGCGCCTTTAAGGAATCTATCTCTTTCTTCGATGCTTAGATTTTTATTGATACCTCCGGGGATAGCGCCTGTTCCATGGATTTTCTTTCCTGCAGTAGCAGCAATAATTTCCTGTCCGAATTTGCGCATCATAACTCCCTGAACAGCCAGATCGGGGTGTTTTAAAGCAATACCAATAACATTGCGTAATGCAGGATCGCTATCATAACCTAATAAAAGATCCGGTGATGCCAAATGGAAAAAGTGAAGAGCATGAGATTGGAAGGTCTGACCATAATGCATTAAACGACGCATCTTTTCTCCAGCAGGAGTAAGTCCGTTACCTGTTCCAGCGCCAACAATAACATCCAAAGCTTTAGCAGCTGCAAGGTGATGGCTAACCGGGCATATACCGCAAAGTCTTTGAACAAGTACAGGTGCTTCCCAGTAAGGACGACCTTGTACAAATCTTTCAAATCCTCTGAATTCAACAATATGTAATCTTGTTTGTGCAACATTAAGATTATCGTCCATGTGAATAGTTACTTTTCCATGACCTTCAACACGTGTTACGGGTTCTATAGTTATTTTGTTCATCGTTATTTTATTTATACTATTTTATTAATTGCTATGCTTTTATTTGTTGTTATTACGCTGCGCTGTCATTTGCTACGCTGTAATTTGCTACGCTGTTATTATGCTTCGCTGTCATTACGCTTCGCTGTCATTACGCTTCGCTGTTGTTATGTTATGCTGTTATTTATCTGATTTTGCTCCTATTGATTTGATATAATTATTTAGTTTAATTCCAATAATGTCGATGTTACTCATAAATATATTAAAATCGTTTTCTGTAATCATTTTACGATTGTACGCTTTTGTAAGCCATGTTTTTGTTTCGTATAATGAGCCTCTTGAATAATAGTAGAAATGCTTTGATTCATTATAATGATACCTCCCAAATCCCTCACTTAAATTTGCAGCAACAGAATCTACAGATCTTCCTAATTGTTTACCAATAGTATCTTTAGAAAAACTATCCCAATTAATTATTATTCCCCAAACCTTTTCTCCAATTTCCATTGATAGTTGATAAACCTGTAATTCTTCTAATTTCATTTTTTTTAATTTGCAATGAAAGACTTTCCCTAATGACTATTAATGACATTTATTATTATTAATCGAATTTTATAACTTCATAAGGTAGATTCATTTCTTTTCCGGTAAGTAAAGCCGTTAAAGCTTCCCATATTAATTCAGCTCTTGGCGGGCAACCTGGAAGGAAGTAGTCTATTTTTACAATTTCATGGCACGGATAAACTTTGTCAAGTATCATTGGCAATTCTTCATCATTGGGCATAATCTTATCAGGGTTACAAATTCCTGTTGTCGGACCACCTAAGTAAGCTTCATCCAAACATTCTTTAATGGGAATTCCATTTCTTAAAGCAGGAAGACCTCCCATAATAGCGCATTCGCCTACCGAGATAAGTATTTTACAATTTTTGCGGAAATTAATAAGATTTTCTATGTTTTCGCTATTGCAGCATCCACCTTCAATCAAACCAACATCACACATTTTGGTGAATTCTTTTATGTCGTCGATTGGAGATTTATTAAATTCCACAAGTTCGATGAGTTGTAATATTTTATCATCGATATCAAGTATCGACATGTGGCAGCCGAAACATCCTGCCAGAGAAGCTGTTGCAACTATTGCTTTGCTCATTATATTTTCTCCTTTGTTTTTATTACTTTTTTAAAAATTCAGTTCCAATTGGTTCTTTGTCGAATTTGCGTTTTCCGATAGGTGTATCAAATCCTTTTTCTTTTCTGATAATAGCTCCAACCGGGCATGTGTCCATTGCTGTTTGCGCAAGTTCATTACTCATATTAGCAGCTAATTCATGATCGATATGTATTTCTAATTTATTACCTCTTTTGTAAAATGCAAAATAACTTCTGCCTTGCTCGTCTTTAATAGCGCGGATACATTTTTTGCATTGGATGCATCTGTTACGATCGAGGTAAATTTTAGGTGTTGAGGCATCAACTTTTCTCAATGGGAAATTGTAAGAAAATTGAGGAACCATCATTTTATAGCGGTAAGCCATAGCCTGAAGTTCGCAATTGCCACTTTTTTCGCATGAAGGGCAGAAATGATTTCCTTCAACAAAAAGAAGCTCTACAATCATTTTTCTCATTTCCTCAAGTTGAGGAGTTTCATTTTCAACAACGGCTCCGTTCATATCTTTAGTAATAGGAGTGGTGCATGCAGCCATACATCTTCCGTTAACTTTAACCGTGCATATTCTGCATGATCCTGCAGGAATAACATCTTTCAAATGGCAGAAGTAAGGAATAAAAATTCCGTTTACCATTGCTGCTTTCCAAAGATCCATACCTTCTTCAGCAATACATTGTTTGCCATCAATTGTAAAATTTATTTTATTATCGCTCATATATAGTTTTTTGAATGAGTTTTACAATCATTTAAATTAATGAATTTTTACTTCTCTTTTAACAACTCCGCATGATTCCTGAACAGCCGCTTTCATATCAAATTCATAAACATCGCTTCTTTGTTCTTTAACCAATGCATCATATTTTTCTCTGAAGTTTTCTATTGTGCTGAGTATCGGGTTAGCAGCTGTTTGACCAAGCCCGCAACGGTTGAGGTCTTTCATTGTTTTACTTAGTTTCACTAAATCATCAATATCGCTTTTAATACCTTTACCATCAATTATCTTTTCGAGGTTTTGTTTAAGAACCGGTGTAAGCGCCCTGCAAGGAACGCAAGATCCACATGATTCATCAACAAAGAAATCCATGAAGTTCAGAACAACATCTTTTAGTAAATTCCGTTGTTGTCCAA
>JAAXXA010000290.1 GCA_013334735.1 Bacteroidota bacterium | reverse complement strand
GAAATATCGAATCTCGTATGTTGCATATTTCAGTATTTTAAAGATTAATCATGCAAGATCAATTTTTTTTTGTCCCAAAAGATAATTAATATAATTTACTGGCGTCAAATATTGAACGCATTTTTGGAGGTGGGTATTAAAAACTTGAAAATTTAGTTTTTCTCGAAAATCTATTTTATCTTTTAGCATATTTATCTTTCTTTTTTCCCATTCTGCTTTTAAATCTTTTATTTCAAGCAACTCCTTTAATTTAAAAATCATTTCAGAAAAATTTTCCGGTTTAAAAGCATAAGTCAATTTATATTTATGTTCTTCTTCTTCCAAGTATGATATTCTTCCGGCAAAAGAGTTACATCTTAATGAAGGAACTCCTAAAACGGCAGCTTCTGAAGTCATTGTTTGACTATCACCAAGAAACATTGTTGAAAAATACATCAAAGAATGCATTTTTAACGGACTTATTTTTATTTGATATTGCTTTAATTGTGGTTCTATTTCTCTTTCTGTTGTAATAAAAATTTTCCCGTAAGGTTTAAGTATTTCAATTAGTTGTAATTTTTGATTCAGCGATAAACCCGATATACCTTTGTCGTGATGAGCTTTGAATACATTAAATCTCATAACAAAATAGGGTGTATCTGGTAAAATACCTGCTTCTGCCAGAACATTTATATCCGGTTTGAATCTTTTCGGATGCAGGTATGCCAATTCATGGTAACCAGAATAGTAAATAGTGTCTTTTCGTTTTCTTTTTCCTTTTAAGGCTTCTGGTGAAAGAAGATAATCAGCATAAGGATTAACATATTTTGTTACTAATGGTTGAACATCATCATCATCATCATCAAAAACTATTGATTTTACTCTTGAAATTTTTGAAACGTGAACAATTGAAACTGAAGAGCCAATAGCAAGATCAATTTTTTTCTGAATACATATTTTGAATATGATAAGATCAAATAGAAGTTGTTTCCAAATTTTACCAAATATACTATCTGATTTTTTTGGCAGAACAATATATTTGAAGCCGTAAAAGTCAAGTAAACGTTTGGCAATATCAATTTCTTTCACTGTCCATAATACTCGATGTCCTTTTTTTTCAAGTTCAATCGCCAAATTTCTGTAGTAATGAACATGTGCAGGATGCCCTATATCAATTAGAATATTCATTATTTTAACTTTTTTAATAATTCTAAACCCGTAAGACCTACTTTAAACAAAAATGGTTTTAATATTATTCGATATCTGCCAAATTCATTTAATACACCTCCAAATTCATGTTTATAGCTTCTAACTCCATATTCTTCACCTTTTAAACCTGCGCCCATAAAATCTAATATTTTACAATTATTATTTATAGCATAATCGATGGCTGCTAAAACAGCTAAATGAGTTGGGAATATTTTTTTATCGTATTCGCGTAAACCACAGTAATACATAGTATAAATTGAATGTCCATTTACATATATACAAAAACTACCACCAATAACCCGACCTTCATGTATAACAACAAATACTTTGCCTATGCTGCTATTCCATATTCCTTTAAAAAAATCAAAATTGGGAATAGGTAATTTAACTTTAGCAACATAAAGGCTTTTCAGAATATTATATAAATCAATAAGTTCCTCTTCTGTTTCACATTCCTTATATGATGAGTTTCGTTCAAGAGAAAGTTTTATTTCTCTGCGACGATTATATTTCATTAAAGACAATACCTCTGGTAAAGTTTTATTTTCAATGTTTAAAGTATAATTTAAATAAGGGATAAAAATCCATTTTTTACTTTTAAATTTTGAATAGAATTGAGAGTAATTAAAAAAATTTCTAATTTCAATATATATTAATTTCTTTTTGTAATAATTAATAACTTTATCCATTAAAAATATTAAACTTCCTTCATTATCATTTGCAATCAAAGGACCTCCATAAATAATCCCTCTTTTAGAAAAAAAAGCTTTAACACCTTTTTCTTTTTGAATAGTTATTACAACTAAAGAGATAATTTTATTGTTTTCTTCAACAGCGAAAACTTCCGCTGAATAATTTGAAATAGAATTATAAAAATTATAAAAACTTTCTGTTTGAAATGGAGATAAAAAGGCTGTTTTATCTGTCAATTCCTTCCATTCGAATTTATTTACTTTATCATTCTTAACTATTTTCATTTGAATTAATGCAATTTTTGTAATAGTAAATAATTCATGGGTTAATTTATAATTCTTAAGCTTTTAAAATTTAATCAAGTTACTAATTTTTTTCAATTTATTCTTTTTTTAGGTTTAATACCTTGAGGCTCTGCCTCGGGGTCATTCATTTTGATTATTAATTTGCGAAATTTTCTTTAATTGCAAGTTAATATTATTTCTAAAACTATTTGAGCAAAAGTTATTATCTCATAATACTAAAAATGAATTATTAATTTTAATCATAAAATGATTTGTTGATATATTTGCTCAAGTTCAATCTCTTTTTTTATCAAATCTAAGTTCTCTATAGCGTACCTTTGCCCAGCCAATCCAATGAGTTTGCGTAATTCTGAATTATTTATCAATTCAATCAACGCATTTGTAAGCGCTTCAACATCATGCTCGTTTACTAATATTCCAGTTACTTTATTGGTAATAATATAGGGAATACCTGCATGATAAGTAGAAATGACAGGTAATGCGGCAGACATTGCTTCAACAATAGTACCTGGAATTCCTTCCTTTTCACCATTTGAATCAATAACACTTGGGTGTACGAAAATATCCGCATTATGATATTCTCTTAACAATTCGTTGTTTCCATAGGGTATTGCCCCAACAAATTCAACAAATCGAGATAGATTGTGATGATGAATGTATGCTTTTAACTCTTTTTCAAGTATTCCTGTACCGATGATTCTTAATCTAAAATTAGTAATCCCTTTTTTAGCAATCTCTGCAATGCTTTTCAGAAGAAAGAGTTGCCCTTTTTTAGGAACTAGGCTGCCAAGATTTAGGATTGTTACTATTTCTTTATTATCAAATTGCTTTTGGGGGAGGTAAAATTTCTTGCAATCACTACCGAAATAATGAACAATAATTTTTTCTTCCGGGCATCCTAACTCCAATAAATCTTTCTTCATGTCAGGGCTCATAGCTATTACTTTGGTAACCCTTTTAAAAACACGGTTAGACAAATATTTTTTACCATTTCCCATCATGAATTTGGGAAATGAAGAACAATCATATCCGTAAAATGACACAACAGATGGTATATTTATTCTTTTTGTAAAAGGAAAAAATACACCACAATCAGTTCCATAATGAAAATGTGCAATCTGTATTTGATTTTCTTCAATGAAATTTTGAATTTTATTGCATTGGATATTTGACAAAATTTTAGGTACTGCATATAACAGCTTTTCAATTTTTGATTCTTCAGTTGATAAATCAAGAATTTTATATAGTTTTTTAAAATCTGCAAAACCACCATCAAACAATTTTTCTCTTTTAACTCTATGTACTATGTATGGCTTATAACCAATATGATTTACTATTTGGTTATTAATGAATGATGCTCGCAATTGCGAATTCTTTCTTATAAAGTGACAAACATTAGGCATTTATCTTTTGAATTTATTTTTGGTACAAAAATGAGTAATAAAACATCTGGCAAAATCGCAAATTTTAATATTTTATTTTTATCAAAACGCATCTCCCCAATTCATTTATTAGTATTTTTTCATGACATTATAAATTGTAATAACTTTTTGCAGTTTTTCTTAAATTCCAAGTTCTCAAGCGCCCATTCATATCCTGATAAACCTATTTGCAATCCTTTTAATTTATTATGTAATAAGTAAAAAATCCCATCAGCAAGAGCTTCGGGTGAATCGGGAACAACTAAAATAAGCTCTCTTTCATTCATAAAGTATTTTTTTAAATCACCAACGGCAGTTGCTACAACAGGTCTTTTTGTTGCTAAATATTCTCCAAGTTTAGTTGGAAATCCAGCTTCTGCAATAATACTTGAAATTCTGGGATTTACTAGAATATCGCATTTGGAAAGTAATTCAGGCACCTTATTCCCCTGAACATTACCAACAAAAATTATTGAATCTGATATGCCATCTATCATTTCATTAACAATAGTTTGATCATCCTTTGAAATACTGCCAATTAAAAAAAGTTCTATCTTAGAATATTCTTTTTTTATTATGCTAAAAGCTTTGAGTAAAATGAATAGTCCATTACTTTCATTTAATGTTCCGCAAAAGCCTAACCTAATCTTTTCATTCAGAAATGGTTTATTACTTTCTGCTTTATTTGAAAACCTTTCAATATCTATAAAATGCGGGATGACGCATATTTTTTTATTTTCAACGCCATTAAGAATAGCATTTTCTTTCAAATAGTTGCTTAAGCAAACTATACCTGAAAGATATTTGTCGAAAAATATATACTGTATCCTGTAAAAAAAAACTTTGGGATGTTTCCACCAAGTTGGTGCAATACCACTATCTGAATAACGATCTGTAATAATTCTAAAAACTTTAATTCCTAAAATCCGTCCAATTATATAAAAAGGAAAAACAAGATAAAAGTACTCAACTCCAAACAAAAGAATGATATTAGTTTTGTGCTGAATTCTATTTCGAATTACGGAAAAAGGAATGACTAAAATTAATAAAAACAATTCAAC
>JAAXXA010000289.1 GCA_013334735.1 Bacteroidota bacterium | reverse complement strand
GATTTATCAAATTCTGCTAACCAGCCAATGGTTTCTTGTAATGGCAGGTATGTAATTGTTTATAATGGGGAGGTATATAATTTTAAAGAAATTGAAAACGAGTTAAGAAATTCTAATTGTGAATTAAATTTAAAAACATCTTCAGATACCGAAGTAATTCTAGAAGCATTTTCCTTTTGGGGACATAATTTTGTTCAAAAAATGAATGGAATGTTTGCTATTGCAATTTATGACAAACTAGAAAATTCCGTTCATATTTTTCGCGACAGAGTAGGCATAAAACCAATTTATTATTACTGGGACGGACAAAATTTTGCTTTTGCATCTGAATTGAAAGTATTAAAACAATCAGATTTTATTAAAAATAATATATCAACTAATTTTATTGCCGTTAACGAATATTTACATTTGGGTTACATACCCGAACCTCATAGTATTTATGAAAATATTTTCAAATTTCCTTCAGGCAGTTACGCGGTCCTGAGCAATAATAAATTAACATTTCAAAAATACTGGAGTCTTGAAGATAAAATTAAAAAAAATACTTTAATTGATGAGACTGAAGCTAAATGTCAACTTAAGGAGTTGTTAATTAGTTCTGTAAAATACAGAATGATAAGTGATGTTCCATTCGGCACATTTTTAAGTGGAGGAATTGATTCAAGTTTAGTTACAGCTATTGCACAATCAAATAGTACTGATGCTGTAAAAACATTTAATATTCGCTTTACCGATTCTAAATATAATGAAAGTATTTATGCCAATAATATTGCAAAATATTTAAGTACTAATCATCACGAATATACCGTAACAGAAAAAGATGCAATTAAACTAATTCCTGAATTAATAAATATTTATGACGAGCCTTATGCGGATTCATCAGCTATTCCAACTCTGCTTGTTTCAAAAATGGCAAGGCAAAATGTAACGATGACCTTATCGGGAGATGGAGGCGATGAACTTTTTATGGGTTATGGCGCATATCGTTGGGCCGAAAGACTTAATAATCCATTTATTAAAACTTTTCGCAAACCCGCCCAATTGCTTTTATCAAATCTTAGCAATAAATACCGAAGAGCATCTAAACTTTTTGGCTATCAAAACTCAGAAACTCTAGGCAGTCATATTTTTTCACAAGAACAATATCTTTTTAGTAGAAATGAAATATTTGACTTAGTAAAACAAGATTTTTACAGAGATATTTTACTGAATGAAAATTTTGAAAATGTTCACAGAAAATTAATTCCCTCAGAGAAACAATCTTTGTTCGATTTTAATTATTACCTGAAAGACGATTTACTTGTAAAAGTTTATAGAGCAAGCATGTATAGTTCTCTCGAAACAAGGGTTCCTTTACTTGATTACAGGATTGTTGAGTTTGCTTTTAACTTATCACCATTATTAAAATACAAAAACAACACTTCAAAATTTCTTTTAAAAGAAGTGCTTTACGATTATATTCCTGCAAAATATTTCGACCGACCTAAATGGGGATTTTCTATTCCTATGGAAAAATGGCTAAATAATGAATTGTCATTTCTTATCGACGAATATTTATCAAAAGAAAATCTAACTAAGACAAATATTTTTAATCACGATTATGTTTTTAATATTATTAAACAATATAGAAAATATAATCGAAAATATTACTATAACAGGCTTTGGGAGCTAATTGTAATGCAAAAATTTTTGATAGAAGCAATATAATAAATTATTAATATCAAATAAAATCAAGTGGAAGTAAGGGAAGTAAGTACAATATGGTACGACTCATTAATGCCTTCTATCGTAGATTATGGCGTTATATTGATTTTTTTGTTTATTATTTTCTTTGCAGCAATGAGTCATCAAAATAAAAATATTGATTCAAATCCTGCATATAAATACTTTATTTCGGGCTTGTTTTTTAAAATTTTTTGTGGTTTTGGGCTTTGTACTGTTTACACGCTATATTATGGTGGCGGCGACACTCATGCATATTTTATCAGTAGCAAAGCTATGGTTAATGTTTTATTACAAAAAGGACCAGAACCTTTTTTTAGATTACTTCTTGGAGACCAAAGTAATCAAGCTTATGCTTTTGACTCTTATACAGGATTGGTCTTTTACTGGCATGACATTCAGGCGTGGACCATTATCCGTTTTACCAGCATATTTACAATTTTTAGTTTCAAGAGTTATTATACAGCAACACTTTTACTTGATGTTTGCGCTTTTGTTGGTGTTTGGAAATTATATCTTACGTTCACCGAAATATATCCTGATTACAAAAATAAACTTGCAATAGGTATATTATTTGTCCCATCAATAGTTTTTTGGGGATCCGGTATTATGAAAGATACTTTTACTTTAAGCGCGGCCTGTTGGTTAACACATAATTTTTATAAAATTTTTATAAAAAAAGAAAATATTTTTTCAAATATATGTTTAATGATTATTAATATTTATATAATTATTTCATTAAAACCATATATAATTGTTGCTTTACTACCTGGTATTTTAATATGGATTTCATTTAATTATGTTAAAAGTGTTGAGAATAAAATTTTGAGAACTTTGTTTACTCCTTTTTTAATTGTTTTTGGTTTTGGTGTTGGCGCTATAACGCTTACTGCTTTTAGCGGGAGTCTTGGAGATTATGCTAATATACAGAGTGCTTCTAAAAAGGCTCAAATAACCCAACAGGATTTATTACGTTCAGATGCTTATGGGGCAAACAATTATGATTTAGGTAGTTATGAAGCAACACCTACGGGTATGATAAAAAAAGCCCCAATGGCTATTCTTACAGTTCTTTTTAGACCATTTTTATGGGAAGCCAAAAATCCTGTTATGTTAATTTCAGGTTTGGAAAATACAATTATTCTTTTAATGACAATTTTTATCTTGTTTAAAGTTGGTGTTATCAAAACATTTAAAATTATTGGAAGCGAACCATTCTTATTCTTTTCTCTACTTTTTGCAGTAATATTTTCCTTTTCTGTTGGAGTTGCAGCAGCAAATTTTGGTGCAATGGTAAGATATAGAATACCTTGTATGATTTTTTACATTCCGACTTTAATAATTTTATATGAAAGAATGAAGTCCCTTAAAAAAGATAAAGAAACTTCTCGTGAACAAAATCGAAACAAATGAAATTTAAAAAACAATTTTAACTTAACTTGCACTAAAAAATTAAATTAATTTGGTTATTATAAAATAAAAGTTTAATTTTGTTGAATATAAATTAATTGTTAATACTTAATGAATTAGAAAGTTGTTAGTTTATTAAATTTAGCAATTAATAAAATTAAAGTATTAATTTCATATCATTATAAAAAAACATTATTTATGGCAAAATTGAAAATATTAGTAGTTGAAGATGAAAGTATTGTAGCAAAAGATATTCAGAATAGTTTGAAAAAATTAGGATATTCTGTTCCTACATTAGTTGCTTCAGGCGAAAAAGCTATAGAAGAGATAGAACAATCGCGCCCAGATGCTATTTTAATGGATATCATGTTAAAAGGAGAATTAAATGGAATTGAAGCTGCTAAAATAATTCGTGAAAGGTTTGATGTTCCTGTAATTTTTCTAACAGCTTATGCTGATGAAAATACATTAAATAAAGCAAAAATTTCAGAACCTTATGGCTATATTATTAAACCATTCAAGGAAAAAGAATTGCAAACAACTATTGAAATGGCTGTTTATAAACACGAAAAAGATTATCAGGTTAAAAGAGAAAGAGATCTTTATCATTCCATAGTTGAAAATAAAGAATCAAAAGATAGTATCTTTGTAAGAGCCGATTATCGACTCAATAAAATAAAATTTGAAGATATTTATTTCGTGGAAGCACTTAAAGACTATGTTGTAATTAACACAACAGACAGTACATACACTACTCACACTACTATGAAAGAAATGATTAGAATTCTTCCTGTAAAGGATTTTGTTAGAGTTCATCGTTCATTTATAGTTCGCTTGGATAAAATTTTCTCTATCAAATACCCGGATATGGTTATTGAAGGTAAAATGAAAGTTATTCCAATAGGAGGACTTTATCGTAAAGAACTTTACGGCAGACTAAACCAGATATAATTCTATTTTGTCTGATTTTGAAAAATTTTACCCAGAATTGTAAAATTAGAACAAATAAAAAACCTCGAAAGTTTTTACTTTCGAGGTTTTTTATTTACGGTCTGCTGATTAATACTATACGTATAATAATATCAATAATTTTATAGAACTGTTATATAATAAATGCAAGGAAAAATGGCAAAAGTACAAAAAATCCATGCATTAAATTTCCCTATATAAGTCAAAACCAGATGACAATCGAAGTATTTGAGAGTCCCTTCTCTCAATCTTTGAATATGAATAATAATTGGGTAGGTTTAGCATATAAGATACCATGGGATATCCTGGCATGCACATAAAAGGCGCAAATGAATAATAATAAAACAGGTGCAGACGGCATCAATCCAGATGTTGCGATAGGATCCATGATCTTAACATACGTATAAAATTAGCGATAGGGAAACTGTATTGCAAATACAAGAGAACATGTCAGATCGTTCCGTTTTCAATTTGCAGCACTATTTATTCAATAGCTTTATCTTTTCCGGTAGGATCATATTCTTCTTTAAGATTTGCACCAAACACACGCGCAATTGTTTGCCAAAAGAAA
>JAAXXA010000912.1 GCA_013334735.1 Bacteroidota bacterium | reverse complement strand
AAAGGTGGTATCTCCCGCTTTTTTGTATCTGAATCTTATCTGGGGAATATAAAAACTTCCTGAATCAAAAGAGGTAATTGTGTATGTTTGGCTAAGAGTTAAAAAATTATTTTCTTTGCTTATAGTATCAATTTTTGATTTCTGAATAATTTCAATATTATTTGAAAGGCTATCCTTCAGATCGGGCCACGAAATAATTGTTTTAGAAGGATATTTCAGCTTCATTATCAGTTTAACCTGATCGCCAACTATAATATTATTTCTATTGGAATCAATCTTTGCAGTAGCTTTCACATCTTGTGAGAAAGATTTTACTGTAAAAACAGATAAAAGAAATAATAATATTAAAATTCTATTTTTTTTCATTCAATTTCTTTTTGTCATTTTAACCTTTTACTTCGACACTTCGATAAACTCAGTGCATCGCTCCGCTGAGTAACCGGTCAATTTGATTTAACTTCTGGCTTCTCTTTTTTTAAATAAATTTATTAATGGTTTAACATAATCCTTATCTGTATCCAAATACACAGCATCCACCCCACTCTTGATAAAAAGACTATTTAAAGCGATTTCATTTTTTATTTTATTTTCTTTGAACATTTTTCTTAATAAAATATCAGAAGTATCAACCCATTTTGAATTTTCCGTTTCAGCATCTTTAACTCTTATTAGTCCAACATCAGGTAATTCTTTTTCCCGGATATCGTTTATTTTCAAAGCAATCAGATCATGTTTTTTTCCTGCAATTTTCAAAGCATCTTCAAAACCTTTATCAATAAAATCGGACATAAGAAATGCAACGCTCTTTTTTTTGATTACATTAGTAAAATAGCGTAATGCAGCAGAAATATCTGTCCCGTTTTGTTTTGGTTTAAAATTTATGAGATCCCTAATAATTCTAAGAATATGCGAAGTGCCTTTCTTTGGAGGAATAAATTTTTCAATTTCCGTACTAAACATTATCATTCCCACTTTATCATTGTTATGAATTGCTGAAAAGGCAAGAACAGCGGCCATTTCGGTAATAAGTTCCTGTTTGAGTTGTTTTTGAGTTCCAAATTCATTTGAACGACTTACATCAATCAGTAACATCACTGTTAATTCGCGTTCTTCATCAAATACTTTAATATAAGGGTGATTGAATCGCGCAGTTACATTCCAATCTATTGAGCGAATATCGTCGCCAAACTGGTATTCTCTAACTTCGCTAAAAGCCATACCTCTTCCTTTAAAAGCGCTATGATATTGTCCTGTAAAAATTTGGTTGGACAAACCACGTGTTTTTATTTCAATTTTTCTAACTTTCTTTATAAGTTCTGAGGTTTCCATCGTATTACAATTACGAATTAACAATTACGAATTACGAGTTTCTAAGTTTAATTTTCAAATTATTTCATTTTCAAATTTCCAAATTGTTAAATCTTTTCTATTTTAGTCTACTAGGGTACTTCAACGGTATTTAAAATTTCGTTAATAATTTCTTCTGTTGTAATATTTTCAGCTTCTGCTTCGTAAGTGAGACCAATTCGATGTCTTAGAAC
>JAAXXA010000911.1 GCA_013334735.1 Bacteroidota bacterium | reverse complement strand
AGAAAACTCATTGGTCTTATGTGACAGATTTCTCGTTAACACTCGAAATGACAAGACTATTTATAGTTTTAGAGAAATTTTTCATGTATATGAACAGAGCTTGCTCTTTCATAAGCACCTTATTAAAACGGAAATGATTGTGAATAATTAATCAAGTTAGAGATATTTACTTATTTTCTTTTGAAAAATATGCGACTTTTTCAAGTGAGGTAATCATATCATATTCTTCTAAAAAAACCTGATCAGAAATATTTAAAGGTGCTGCGGTAAAATTTAAAATACCCTTAACGCCTGATTTTATAAGGCAATCAGCAACACTTACACAATATTCGGTAGGTACGCATATTATTCCAATAGTAATTTTTTCTTTTTTTGCAATTTTTGCAAGTTGGTCATAATGATAACAATTTATTCCGGAAACCTCTTTATTTACTTTATCGGGATTTGTGTCGAAAGCTGCTACAATTTTAAGATTAGAGTTCTTTTTATTTACATATCTGATAATTGCTCTGCCTAAATTTCCAACACCTATTAATGCTACTTTTTGTCCTTCCTTTGAATCAATAATTTCACCAATTAAGTGTATTAATTTATTAATTTCATAGCCTTTTCTTTGTGAACCGGAATAACCGATTAACATAAGATCTCTTCTGACCTGAACGGGCGTAAGGTGAAGAAGTTGCGCTATTTCATGAGAATAAATATGTTGCTTTTCTTTTGGACAGGCTTTAAGGAGGATTCTCCTATATTGACTTAACCGTTCAACGGTTTTTTCAGGAAGTTGACTCATATTGTTTAATATTTGCAATGAAGAGGCAAAAATAACCAATATATTCAAATTACACAACACAAAAAATGACTATTATTTTTCTTTGTGTTGTGCAATCTTATGCAAATATTATTATTTTATACAATTAATTTTTCGTGATATAATATTGTTACCAGCTCTTAGAATATAACAGTATATTCCACTTTTTAATGAGGATGCATCAAACTCAAGCGTATAATTTCCTTCGCTTCTATTAAGGTAAGGAAATTCTTTTATTTTCTGTCCTTGCAAATCATAAATGACAAAAGATATATTTGTATTTAATTTCTCTGAAATAGTATATTCAAAAGTTGTAAAAGAATTAAATGGGTTTGGATAATTTGAAATTGCAAATGCTGAAGAATTATTGATGTCATTTATTTCTGTTAAATAATTGTTTGTATAATAAACACCGCTATCGGTACAACAATACATATAAATGTAACAACCTAAAAACCCTAATTCGAATTTAATTTTATTAATGTTTTTATTTGGAAGTCCATTATTTATAAATGTAAATTCGTGAGATGTCGTATCAAATTTTGCTATTCCTTCACTAGATTCTGCTAAATTCGGACTATTATGCCATCCTGCAAAAACATTACCTGAAAAATCAATATTTACAGTATTTATATATTCTGTTGAAGCTTCGATATTCCATGTTTCGCCATAATCAGGAGAGCGGAACAAACCAGATGAAAACTTTACAGTGTCGCCAAATTTGTACATTGGG
>JAAXXA010000288.1:2627-4688 GCA_013334735.1 Bacteroidota bacterium | reverse complement strand
TAAAGTGCTTGAAAATATAAATTTCATAATGTTTATTTTTTAAAATTATTTTACAAAAATAGGGTTTTTATTAAAACCAGAAAAATTTTAGTAATATATTTTATTTTTAATGTATCTTTTTTACGTTGTAAGTGTTGACAAAGTAAGAGAGTGGGCGTAAAATATTATCAAAAACAAAAAATTGGATAATAACAAAATCTTTTCCGTCATTAATTGAAGCAAATAACCTGTCTTTATCATATATTCCAACAATGTCGTCAAGCCCTGTTTCGTCAGGGTATCCTTTTTTGTGATATGTTTTTAAAATATTCGTTTTTCCTGACATTTCAGTTAAAGTAATAATATTAAATGGTGATGATGCCAAAATAGAATCCTGATTTATATTTACATTACTGTTTTTTTCGATAATAAATTCAAATTTAACATCACGGAATGCAGTAAGATAGTCGAACAATTTAAGAGTATCATAATTGGGTACTAATTGATTATTTGACAATGAAGTTAAGGTAAATTTATCTTTTGCAACATTGTTAATCAAAAAAGATTTTTCAGGAGTTGAAGGAAATTCAAGTTTTACTGATTTTATCTGCGAAATTTCGAAGTTGTAAATAGTGTGATTACGCCAGTCGTTGGCAATAGTGCTGTATCTGGTATTTAAAAATCCTCTGAATGCGGGGATGTGCATAATAAAAGGTTCATCCGAATCCTGAATAAGCATATATGTGCCCATATTATCCTGAGTTGCATCACCCACATAATAAGTTTTAACAAGTTTTTCGTAAGGGAACAATTGAATTTTCCAGAAATCTATTCTAAAAACGGTTTGGTATATTTCCACTTTAACTCCCGAAGAAGCAAGACGTTTTATGACGTTGTTTCGTGCCGCTTTGGCAACAGGGGCTTTAACTTCGAGGCGCATGATTGTTTTAAGCATGATATTGATCATTTCGTTGCTCGCGGTATAAGTATTGTTAACAGACCAGTTTTGAGGTGCTTTTTTTTCGAGAAGAACCTTGTTATTGGATTTATCCGTTAAAAATATTTTTGTAACAATAGAAGTGTCTTTAACGGCAAAATCAGTAAGCGCTTTAGGAATGGTGCCGGAAGTTGCCGAATAAATAAAGTATAAAGCCACTACAGCAAGGATTACGACGATGATTAATTTTAGATTATTTTTTTTCATAAAGATTAATGTTTTTTAAAATTATTAAAAACGTTCCGCAAGCTTATTTAGTGCGGATTTAGAAAGCACTGCTCCGTCTCACGAGATACAAAAATATATTATTTTGATGAACTTTACAAACCCACTGAACTCCGCATAAATGAGCTTGCTGTGTGTGCCCTGCATGAGCAGAGCACACCCGTCGAAAGCTCTATAAAAATGTCAAAAATACAAATAAATTTTATAGAATAAAAACGGGTGTATTTTTCCAAAGGGTGTAAGTCCCTCATGCGCGGAGTCGTGTCCGTATGGCTTCAGCCTTCACGAGCGCCTTTAAAATAAAACAATAGTGCGAGTAACCATTAGCAAGTCGCAAGGTGGTTTACCGTGAGGTATGCACTGAAGGAAGCGAAATACGAAGTATTCATGAACACCTTTAAAAATGAATATCTCGTGAATAAACTGCAAAATCTGGTACTGATACTTCGACAAGCTCAGTATAAACCAAGCAGAAACGGAATATGAGGCATATTTGTTCGGGTGAGCAAGCATCCCGATATTGAGTTTGTAACATTTTACATAGTAAAATTAACAAAACTCATAATCGGGATAGATTCCGCAGGCATCGGATGAAGGGAAAAGCTCTTACCGGGGGAGGTCTCCCAGAACATCGGGAGAAGTCAGCAGAGGTCATAGTAGTTACAGGAAACGAGCCGGAATAAAGATTCGGAGGACTTACAGAAGTAGCGAAGGACTGAACGTTAAGTCGTTTCAAATTCGATTGAGAGGTTAAAACTTCGAGTTTACTAGCTCTATCTTAAACGAAACACAGTAAAGTTGGTGTAAAGAGCGACTTTGCTCGTACTTAACAGCCTGTCCCGTACCGTATGTCGGGAAAC
>JAAXXA010000288.1:0-2617 GCA_013334735.1 Bacteroidota bacterium | reverse complement strand
GGAAACCGCCGTATACGTGAACCGTACGTACGGTGGTGTGAGAGGCGCACTCCGTCAGTTAGTTCTGTCGGAGCCGTCTACTCGATTAGCATACGTAAGATTCCGTGAATGTTGTCTCTCCAAAACGTAGACAATTAAAATAAGCCATTAAAATTTCTCTCTAAATGTAATTTGCTATTTTTTTTCAGTCCGTTTCGTCCGCCATTTCTAATATTACGTTTTTGTCAAAATATTAACAGTTGTTTCTGAGTTTTTTTTCACAAGTGTAATAAAATTGCCTTTATTCCCGTATAAAATAGATAGTGGTTTAATTGGATAGGACTGAGATTTTTTTTCGTCTTTGAAGTATCCTATCATTTCGAGCGAAACCATTCCATAAACATCTGCTTTGCTTTCTACTAGGGATTTTGCGTGAATGTAACTTCCCATGTATTCTGTTTTAAAGTATGGAGGTTCTTCTAATGAGTAGGCAACAAGGTCAATGCGATAATTAAGTTTCTGTCCTTTTAAAAGTCGGGAAAGTTCAAGTAGTCCAATCACTCCGCTCGCATTGTCGTCAGCTCCTTCTTGTTGATCGCAAACATCATCATGCGCTCCAATAATAATTCGTTTTTTGTTATCTGTTCCGAAAGAACAAATTACATTTTTATAAGTCTGACCGCTTGCAGAATATTCCTGTAAAGAAACGCTGTCTGTATATTGGCTGAAAACCGCCTGAAACTCATTGTATTAAAATATATAGTGCAAATTCAAAAAACAGTATAAGCGTTGATAATTCTAAGTCTTATTAACTGATGTTACGCAAATATAATAAAATAGAGATTCCTCATTCCACTGCTCTACATTCCGAACTATAGTGAGGAATCTCTTTAAAAAAGATACTGTTATTTATAAATAAATTTTACACTTGCGTAATATCAGTTATAAATTTACAATTTGCTACGCCTTAGTCGTATTAATTTTTGCAATTCGCCTGGTCGAAGCAATATTTTTATTTTAGGCGGTATTACGTATAAACTCTAAGTACTCTAAACTTTAGCTCACTCTATACTGAATTTTTGCAGATTTGCAAAAGCAAAAATGCTTAGATTCAGTTATACTGAGCAATAGTCGAAGTATAAGTACTTTTTTACTCCCATTCTCTGCTCTTTTCAATCCCTTTATCTTTGAGCATCCCGATATAATTATGATAACGCGAAAGGCTTATTTCATTGTTTTCAACGGCTGCCAGAACAGCGCAATTGGGTTCATGCGTGTGTGTGCAATTGTAAAACTTACATTTGGGGAGCAATGCCCGCATCTCCGGAAAATAACCGGCAATTTCTTCGGGTTTTACATGTATCATTCCAAGCTCTTTTATTCCGGGGATATCTATAACAAAACCACCGAACGACAAGGGATACATTTCTGCAAAAGTAGTGGTATGCTTTCCTTTTAAATGAGTTATGGAAATATCCCCGACTTTAAGGTTTAACGAAGGTTGTATTGCATTGATCAATGCCGTTTTACCTACTCCTGAATGACCTGCAAGCAAGCTTATTTTATCTTTCAGCAATGCGGAAAAAACATCTAATCCTGTTTTTTTAGTAGCTGAAGTTGTAAGGCATTTATAACCTATATTTTCATAAATACTTTTTATTTCATCAAGATATTCAAACAACTCTTCATTAAATAAATCTGTTTTATTAAAAACAATAAATGCAGGAATGTGATATTCTTCGGCGGTTACAAGAAACCTGTCAATAAAACCTGTTGATGTTCGCGGAAAAGCAAGGGTAACAATTAAAATAGCCTGATCAATATTACTTGCAAGAATATGCTGCCGTTTAGAAAGATTTGTTGATTTACGAATTATATAATTATTTCGGTCTTCTATAACTGTTATCAAACCTAAGCTTTTGTTGCTTGGAAGTTCAAATTGTACTTTGTCTCCTACAGCAACTGGGTTTGTACTATTTAAGTTTTTGAGCCTGAAGCTGCTTTTTAATTTGCATTCATAGTAAAGTCCTTCATCACACATAACAAAATATGAGCTGCCAGTTGATTTAGTTACTATTCCTTTTTTCATAGCAAACGATACATTTTGCCGGGAAGGCATTTAATGATACCCATAAATTCGAGGTTTAGCAATACTGCCGCAACTTTGCTCGATGGCAGATCCACTTTCAAACTTATAATGTCAACCGACAAAGAGCCGCTGCCATTTAGTAAATCCACTATCAATTTTTCGTTTTCGGAAAGTTCGATAAATAATTTTTTCTGAACATTTTCAGACTTTTTATCTTTCTTTTCCTCCCATCCCATTATATAGATAATATCTTTTGCAGAACATACCAGAGCAGCTTTGTTTGATTTAATTAAGTTGTTACATCCTTCAGAATAATAATCGCCAATCCTTCCGGGAACAGCAAATACATCGCGGTTATAAGTGTTTGCAATGTTTGCTGTAATAAGAGCGCCACCTTTTATGGATGCTTCAACCACTATTAGTGCATCGCACATACCTGCAACTATCCTGTTCCTTTTAGGAAAATTCTCAGGTTTGAATTTTGTTTCGCTGATAAAATCGGTAAGAAGCCCGCCTTGTGTAATCATTTTTTCAGCAGTTGTTCTATGA
>JAAXXA010000910.1 GCA_013334735.1 Bacteroidota bacterium | reverse complement strand
CTTTATCTTCATGAGTATAGTAAATGAAAAGTGATATAATTACGGGTAAAAGTATTATATTCCCGCAAAAAGCAGCATACAAAACACGATATCTAATTGTTTTCTCTTTTTTAATGAATAATTTTAGTGTATTGAAAATTATATAATTTGTTAATAGCACCCATAAAGTTCCTCCGAAAGAGCCAGTATATTCGTACCATTGTATTAAACTAGGATAATTTGCAAATCCATTACCTAAATTCATCCATGGCCATGAGAGATCCCAGTGTAGATGTAAATATTCGAAACTTATCCAAAAAACAATAAATGCCATATATGCTGAATTATGCTTTAAGATTCTGCGGCTGTAATGAAATAATGTTAATGTAAATGACATTAAAAGCGCATTTATTAGAATAGCGGCAACTGCTCCAAAAGCAGTAGAAAAATAAATCCAGTAAGTTGTAAGGCTATTCCAAACAACCATGGAAAGAAATGTATAGCCGAAAAAACTAAATTTATTAAAATTGATCTTATTATTATTAATATGTTCTTCAATAAAAAGTATTGGAACAAAACCAACAAAAAGAAAAAAGGGAAAACCGCCGGAGGGCCATCCGAATATGAGTAACAAGCCACTCAAAACGGATAAAAGATATAAATGCCTTTTTTTAATATGTTTATTCATTTGGTTTTTATTTGAAAAGATATTACAATTTTAGCAAAAATAATGATTTTGTTCTAATGAATGTTACGGAAGGAAAGACAATAATATTAATGGTTCTTGTAATTATTTTTTAAATTATTCGCTAAATTTAATATGCAATCATTTACAAATTTAATAATAAAAATTAAAATGTACGTAACTACTCAGTCGATTTAAAATGTTAAAAACCAAATATATGCCACAGGTTCACAGATTAAAATTAATTACTTTTTATAAAATTCCCTCAAACAAAACTACCTTTGGTAGTTTTAAATCTGTGAATCTGTGGCTATTTATCATAAATATAGTGGCTGAATAGTTACAAATGTACAATATTTTTTATATAGAAAATGTACTTTTATGATATTGGTATAGCTAACTTATTTGGAATTATTGCCTTTTTTAGCACAATGCCATAAAAATATTTCTGTATTTTTGTTTACGACTTTTAAGTATTAATAACAAATTCGCCGGTTGCAGGAATATGAATGAAAATTTCATGGAATCAATAATTCGGTATTTTTTTATCACGCTGAGCCGCAATTCGCCAAAGGCGAACGCAAAGATTTAGATTTTAACACTTAGCGGCTTAGCGTGAAACATATAATAAAACCATTGACTATATAGGTATATATAAATTTTATTCGCCATGCCGAATTGCGTAACACCAATTATTAAAATAAAAATATGATAAAAAAGATTTTTAAAGATTTCATTTATATAGGGCGTTTTACGGCATTAGCTATTCTTTTTTTAACTCTATTACTTCCTCTTAGAAATCTTATATATTTAAAAATATCAGGGAATAGCGAGCCTCTGTCAGTAACAACAATATATCGTTTGCCAGGTGGCGATATTGAATA
>JAAXXA010000909.1 GCA_013334735.1 Bacteroidota bacterium | reverse complement strand
CGTGGAACTCGGTTTGGAGCTTTCCGCTATCCAATACAGTAGTTTTGGAGTTGTATGAAAGCCGGAGTTCAGTTGAATCAATGCTCTTAAATACCTGAGCTTGAGAAATACGACTACAACAGAGAATAAAAACAAGTATAGATGAAATTACAGTAATAGTTTTTGATTTTAACAAAAGTGTGGTTACTTTATTTTTCATGATAATGTGTATATATTATAGTTTTTATTTAGATATAAATTATAAAAAGTAAAATTAATAATTTGTTTCAATTTGCTATGCCTATGTAATTAGTTCCGTTGTAAACAAATTTCACTATATCTACCGCATTAGCAGTATAGGTAAATGTTGGCGCTGTGCTGCCAGCCCACTTCACATTTGCCGGCCAGGCAACAGTCCAGCCGCCTGACGTATCCTGGTTAATCATCAATGTGTAAACACCGCCACTCTTGCCATTGATAAATGTAAAGGAACGACAGGCAGACAATGTAATTTCTTGTACATTGCTGTTGTTCCAGTCAACTGTGGCAGTGGTAGGAGAACAAGTAGTAAAAGTTTCCTCGTTTCCATAGCTTGTCCCTGCCGAATTAATTGCATACGCCCTCACGTAATAAAGCGTACCGGCAGATAAGCCAGTCATTGAAGCAGTAAACGCTCCTGTGGTTCCAGTGGAAGTTGCTTTGCTGTTAGCTGTTGTAGGAGTAGTTGAAGTATTCCAACAAACACCACGCTCGGATATTACGGCTCCTCCGTCATCTGTTACAGTTCCATTACCAGTGGAGGAGGTTCCTGTAATATTTGTAACTGCCTGAGTGGTAACGGTTGGAGCAAATATAGGAAGCGTATAAGTTACCACCAATTTTGGATCTTTATCCGTGCCTGATTCGTCTGCTGAATAACAATTCCGTTCACTAAAAACAGATGAAACCCAAGACATAGCTATATTATCACTATCATATTTTTTATCTCTCCAAGAAAATTTTGAAATTCCTGTTTTAGAAATATTTGCTATTCCTGAAACATTCAATGTGAAATCATTATATGCAACTAAACTAAAAGCTGAGTAATTTATAGTTGTAGAAAATTCAGTAGAACCAACTTGGTCATAATCATCAGTAATTAAGGCAGTATTAGAAGCAGGAGAAGAAGAATAAATATTTAAAGAAGAAGAAAAAGCATCAGCATTTCTCCCGTTGTCGTATCCATAAAGGGAAAGCGTGGCGGAACTAATTATGTTATTGTCGGGAATAGAAGAAGTGTTAAACAACATAAAACTACGGCTAATCTCTTTATAAGTATTAGAATTACTTCCGCATTGAACCATAATATATAAACTTACGTTTGAATCGTAAGTCGCAGTTCCTGCTGAAGCATTATGCAAGGTAGCCCAACTAGTTGCTTCAGGATCATTGACTATGTATCCATCGACACTACTACTTTCAGTATTAGCATCAGGGTAAAAAGTAGAAGTAGCGTCTGTAAACACAGGAAGTGAAGCGGTTTTAAAATAATCTGCATCTATGTGTTTCGTAAGAATAAGATCGGAAGAGC
>JAAXXA010000287.1 GCA_013334735.1 Bacteroidota bacterium | reverse complement strand
TAAAAGAAATTCGACTTTATGGAAAAGTAGAAGCCAATGAAAGCCTTACACAAAGCCAGGTTGCTCACATTTCCGGTCGTATTGAAAAACTTTTGGTCAACTTCACAGGAGAGGAGATTTATAAAGGGCAAACGCTTGCACAGCTTTATTCGCCCGAATTAATTACAGCGCAGCAGGAACTTATTGAAACCGTAAAAATGAAAACAACAGAACCTACTTATTACGAAGCTGCTAAAGAAAAATTGCTCCTTTTGAAATTAACAAAAACTCAGATTTCAGCAATAGAAAAATCGGGTTCAATACAAAATTATTTTGAGATATATTCTGATACAAAAGGAGTCGTAATATCAAAACAAGTAAAAGTTGGTGATTATGTTTCGCAGGGTACAGTACTTTTTGAAGTAGCGGATCTTACGCAAGTATGGGTTATGTTCGATGCTTACGAAAGCGATATCATGTTTTTAAGTAAAGGAGATAAAATTTCATTTACTGTTCAGGCACAGCCGGGTAAAATTTTTACCGGAAACATAGATTTTATCGATCCAGTTATAGATCCAATCACACGCGTAGCAAAAGTAAGAGTGGGAATAAATAATACAAATGGAAATTTAAAACCAGAAATGTTTGTAACAGGTGTTGTAAAGGCAAATCTAACTGAATATGTAAACAGTATTATAATTCCCCGTTCGGCTGTTTTATGGACAGGAAAGCGTTCTATCGTTTATATAAAAAAACTTGTAAATGAAGAGTCTGTTTTTTCAATCAGGGAAATTGAACTTGGTCCAATGCTTGGCAATAGTTATGTTATAACAAGCGGATTAACCGAAGGCGAGGAAATTGTTACACAGGGAACTTTTAGTGTGGACGCAGCAGCCCAACTCGAAGGAAAGCCAAGTATGATGAATACAAAAGGTGAAAGCGCTTCGAAAAAAGATTCAAATTCGATGAAGGGTATGAAAATGTAATATAATATTGCAAAAAATGATACTTCTATTTGCATTTTATCATATTACCACAATTTTCTCCAGTAGTTTTTAATAATTGTCCTCTCTTACTTGCATATATGCTTTGGGATGTAAGCATGCAGGGCAATTTTCTAATGCTTTGGCTGATTCATACACATACCCACAATTCAAGCATTTCCACCATACTTTACCATCTTTTACAAAAACTTTATCCTCTGAAATGTTTTGCAATAATTTCAAATATCTGCGTTCGTGTTCCGCTTCCACTTTTGAAATCATTTTATATGCCGTTGCTATTTCAGGGAATCCTTCTTCTTTTGCCACTTCAGCAAAATGTGGATATAAAACTGTCCACTCTTCATTTTCTCCTTCGGCAGCAGCTTTCAAATTGTCTTTTGTCGTTCCTATAATTCCGGCAGGATATGATGCTGTAATCTCAGTCATTCCACCTTCTAAAAATTTAAAGAAACGTTTCGCGTGTTCTTTTTCCTGATTAGATGTTTCCATAAAAATGGCTGCAATTTGCTCGTAGCCTTCTTTTTTAGCAACACTTGCAAAAAATTCATAACGATTTCTAGCCTGCGATTCACCTGCAAATGATTTTAACAGGTTTTGTTCTGTTTTTGTTCCTTTTAATGATTTTGTCATAGTATTTAGTTTTAAAATTATATTTCAAAAAAATCCGATTTTTCAGTACCACAAAGTGGACAAACCCAGTTACTTGGTAAATCTTCAAATTTTACATTTTCAGTAGCTTCATCATAAATGTAGCCACATGTAGCGCATTTATATTTTTTCGAGGAAGTGCTTTTAGCTTTTGTTTCTAATTTAGATTTATCAATATAAGTCGGAGCATTTTTAGGCGCAACTCCTTTTTTCGCTTGCCTGTAATACGAATATGTCAATGGTTCTTTTGTATCATCAATGATTTCGGCGCTTATTAGTTCTCCGATAAACATTAAATGTGTTCCTACATCAATAGTTTCAACAACTTTACACTCAAAAAAAGCTAAACTGTCATTCAAAACAACAGGTACTCCAGTATCTCCATATTTAACAATTGCGCCCGACATTTTATCAACATCATTACCGCTCTTGTAACCAAATTTACTAATAATTTCCGATGTAGCATTTTGTTCTAAGATAGAAACAGAAAATGCCTGATACTTTTTAATAAATTCAGCAGTAAGATTATTCTTATGACAACAGGCTGCAAATTTTGCCGGCTCGGCTGTTACCTGAAAAACTGTATTTGAGATAAATCCATTTCCTTTATTTTTATCTCCGGAGCAAACGATATATAAACCGTAAGAAATTTTAAAAAGCGCTTCAAAATTTATCATGTCTTTTATAATCGAGTATTTATATTTTACAATTTTAAAATCACTATTGTCCAGTTAAATTTTTCTATATATAATATTTCGTACCTACGGCACTCTATGAATTTTGGTAATTGATTATTCTACAAATATTTCGTACCTACGGTACTTTTTTTAGCCTCGTTAGAGGCGGAATATTTGTAGAAAAATAATCAAAGTAAAAAATAAAGCCCTGTAGGTGGCGAAATATAAAGATATGAATTGTAAATAGAGTCATTCATAATATGTTTAAATATTTTTACCGGACAACAGTGATTAAAATATGGAGTTGAGGATATTGTTTCTCTTCTTGCTAACTTTTAACTTTTCACTTTCAACTTTTCACTTTTAACTTTTCATTTTTCACTTTTCACTTTTCACTTTCAACTTACTACCTTAAACTCCGTTCTCCTGTTGTTTGCTCTGCCTGCTTCTGTATCGTTTTTATCAATAGGCTTTGTAATGCCGTAACCTTTGAATGTTAATCGTTCTTTAGCAATGCCTTTAGCAGTAAGATATTCACAAACGGCTTTAGCTCTGTTTTCAGAAAGAGTTTGATTATATTCAGCATCGCCCACATTATCGGTATGCCCGCTAATTTCGATTTTCATTTCAGGATTTTTTTTCAATAAATCAATAAGTTTTTCGAGTTCCGTATATGATTCTGTTTTAAGATCAAATTTATCGGTATCAAAAAAAACATTTTTCAAAACTACTGTCTCGCCAACTTTTATTGGTTGTAAAGGAATATTTTTCATAAATGGATCTGCATTTGAATGCGCTCCGGTTAAAGTAAAGTTCTCCGAATAAAATAAATAGCCATCTTTTAAAATATGTAATGCATAATCTTTTTCTGTAGGTAAACAAACTAAAAATTCACCTGTCACAGCATCAGATTTTGATTCAAGAACTACTTTAGATGTTTTAAGATCAATAAGTTCAAATTTTGCTTCAAGTTTTGCTTTTGTGATACTGTTATATACAATGCCTTTCATATAAGTAACTGCATTAGGACGAATTTTGTCGTAAAGTTCAAATGAATAAATATCCAAATTTCCATACCCTCCTGCTCGATCTGACGAAAAATAAGCTAAATCTCCCATTGCATCAACAAATAAGCTTGTTTCATCACCATAAGTATTAATAGGATAACCTAAATTAACAGGTTCGCCCCAATCTCCGGTAGAATCCCTTTTCGAGACATATAAATCAAAACCTCCCATACCTAAATGACCTTCTGATGAAAAATATAAAGTTTGATTATCAGGATGAATAAATACTGATTCTTCACGTAAAGAAGTGTTTATTTTATCATTTAACTTTACAGCTTCTCCCCACGTCCCGTCGTTATTTAGGGTTGAAGAATATATGTCCATGTTTCCATTTCCGTTTTTAATTTTAATTCCGCGAATAAAATAAAGTGTTTTACCATCAGAAGATATCGAAGGTTGGGTTTCAAAATTTTCAGAATTTACAGGTCTGCCAATATTAAAAGGTTTTGACCATGTTTTACCAACTTTTTTAGTATAAAATAAATCACAACTACCAAATCCTGTTCTGTCAAAGCCATATTCTCCAAATTTTTCGCATGCTGTAAAAATGATATATTTTCCATCCGGCGAAAATGCGGGAGCTCCTTCATTCAATAAAGTGTTTATTGGCGGACCAATATCGTATGAATTACCCCAGACCGAAGAATCTTTTTCACTTACAAAAAAATCTTCCTGACATTTATTCGGGCTCAATGAGTCGCAAACAAGCCGGGTAAATAATAAAGTTTTATCATCTACGGTAATTTCAGGATAATATTCTTTTGCTGTTGTGTTAACCCCTTTTCCAATATTTACAGGTTTAAACGGAACAGGATTTTTAATAGCATTTATACCGAAATCAGCTAATTTTAGCATGTATTCCGCACGTTTTTTATTTATGATATTTATATTTTTGAATTTTATATATATTTCCAGATCATTTTTAGTATCTTGATATTTCCCTATGCTAAGCTCAGCAATTGCCAGAGTAAGATAATTATTTGAAAAAAAATCGGGATCAATTTCGATAGCTTTTTTATAATTTGTAATAGCTAATTCATATTTTTTTAAATCAGTATAAATATCCCCTTTAAGCATATATGCTTCTATAAATTTTTCATCTGCTTTGATTGCATTGTCTAATTCTTTTAAAGCGTCTGTATTATTATAAGAATCGTAATAAACCGCGGCATTCTCATAAGATTTTATCGCTTTTGCGGATTTCGTAGAATATTTAAAATTTGTTTTCTGCGCATTACACGACATCGCAAAAATCAGGAATATCATCGGAAAGAGAAATATGTGTTTAAATTTCATTATTTGGAGTTTTAAAAATTAGTGCCTAAAGTTTGGAGTGCC